>JAKPZB010000078.1 GCA_029560215.1 Methanobacteriota archaeon
TGTCCCGTCTTAAGTCAGGAAGCGCATGGGCGGACCCGCCCCCGAAGGAGCGCGCGGATAGGACCTTTTCCTACGGGCATGATCCTCAAATCATGCTGGATCCATCCTGGTTTCCCCACAGCCTTTCCGACTCGGGCAATATCTACTATTACCTTATCTAATATTTATAAATTTGTCCGTTTAATGGGGTATCCAGAATATTATTAGTCATATATTAATAAAATTAAGCTAGAAGGTTAATTAATTGAAGTCAAAAGTGCCCGGGCGGAGGGGAGGAGTAAGGCGACCTTCGGTCCGACCCATTCCTCAAAATGGAGAAGTTCCTCGGGCGACCACCCCTTCATCTCCCGCCGATCGCACGTAGGGCGCGGGGGGAACCGCTGCGATCGAGCAGTCCTATACTGCGCGCGCACGGCTGACCTTTTAGGCCGACGAAGGCGGGCGGAGATGCATCCGCAGGTCCTGCCCTCTCCATTCCACGGGCAACATTATACTTGGTCGTGCTCACTATAAATAGATTGTTTTTATGCCTGGATGTACAAAATAAGGGAAAGGCTCATTCCTTGAGGGAATCCAATTCCGTCCGGGCCGCCCGAACCTTCTCGGCGATCTCCTCCATCTTCACCTGGCTCCTCCGGCGGATGCGTTGCAGCTCATCCTCGCCAATCTCCCTGCGCTTGTGAAGGCGTTCCGCCTCCTCCAACTCGGCGCGGTATTCTGCCCGCAGGGCGTTGAGCTGTTTGATCTTGGCCTCGAGCTTGGATTTCTTGGAACCGAACATGCCTCTCCCAGAATAATATCGGCTGACATCGGTTAAATAGATTGTCCGTTCCAAGCCCCTTCGGAGAGAGAGGAACGGAGAAGGTCCAGGACCATGAACAGGGGGACGCCCTCCTTAACATGGAACAGATGGGTGGGGCAACCGCAGTCCGAGGAGCCGAACCTCCGGACCGCGGGCTCTACCCCGATTTGCCCGGTTAGGGCAGAGGCCAACCGGCACTCCATTTCCTTCCTCCCCCGGAAGGCGAGAGCGCCGACCACCTCTCCTTGAACCGTGAGATGATCGATGTGCCAACGCTTCCTCTTATCGGACCGCATGTGCCTGGCCAGACGGGGCATCAGGCCGGACTGAGCTGAACCGCAGTAGAGATAGTGGCCTCTTTCAAAAGATACCACCCCCAGGCCTCCCACCCGGATGGCCGCCGGTTGGGGAAGGTGCACGACCAGCACATAGACCCCTGGCGACGAGCGCATCATCCCCCGTTAGCGGACCTTGCCCTCCACCTCGGCCTTGGTCTTGATCCGGATGATGGTGCTGTCGCCCAGGCGGCAGTCGGAGATGGTGGCGATCTCCTTGAGCTTGCGACCGTAGACATCCAGCTCCTCCAGCTCCCTGACGTGCTCCTTGTAGGGGATCTTGACCCTGAGACCGTCCACGTGCAGCACCACCGGGGCCGGACGCAGGCACTCCTGCACCGCGTCCATCCCCTCCAGGGCGTCCTTGACCTCCGAAGGGTGGACGAAGAGGGGGTCCTCCTCGATCTCCTTGCGGCGCTTGTCGATGACCTCCTTGACCCGATCGGCGATCTCCTCGAGCTTGGCTATCTCCTCGGAGCGCCGCATGCGCTCCACCTTGCGGCCGACGCCGCAGACCAGGGCCTCGCAGTGAGGGAGCGATTCCAGCTCCGGACCCACCACGGTCACCACCGGGATCTGGATGTCCTTGTAGAGGTCGATCTTCTCGTGGGTGACGCATTCCTTGAAGTTGCCGAGCATGAAGATGGCCGCGTCGTACTCCTCGATTATGGCCTTCTCCGCCGCGGATATCTGACAGGTCTTACGTCCGCGTCCCCGCGCCAGGCCCATCACTATGGTGATGGCCCCGTACCGGCGCAGATGTTCCGCAATATCGCAGATGGGGTGGGGCATGTGATGCCTTCCCAGGGTGGGGCCGATGACCGCTATCTCGGTTCCCGCCAAGGGCACCTCGACGATCTTCCCGCCCAGTTCCGCCGTCTTCTTCTCGATGAGCGGCCGGTCCTCGGCCGGTATGGCTATGGTCAGGGTGACCATCACCTGCACCTGGGTGCGCTGGAGCACGAAACCTCCCACGTCGGCTATCAGATCGAGCAGTTCGTCGATCTTGTGGACCCCGCCGTCGAACATCAGTACTTCGTACATCAGTCATCCTCCGGGCCCTTGATCATGTTGGCGTGCACCCTCTTGGCCTCCTCGATGAAATCGACGGTCATGCCATGCTCCGTGGCCACGATGGTCATCACGTTGTCGTTGAAGTACTCGTTCCTCAGCTTGAGCCCCTCGGGCAGAAGCCGCCACATGGCATCGAGCAATTGCGAGCGCACCTCCTCCTCCGGGTCCAGCTTCATGTCCGCCAGCTCCTCCATCGGGACGTCCTCCACGAACACCTCCAGCCGGGTGAGCTGCTGCACGCGCTCCCTGCCGTAGAGGCGCCAGAGGCTGGAAATGAGCCTGGGAGCGTATGATTCGTCCTTGATGGTGATGAACGTCCCGCCTTCCTTGGACTCCATCTCCGCTATGTCGTAGACCGGGCGCTTGCTCCCGGAATGCTTTATGCGCATGGATATGATGAACAGCGTCTGGTCCGGGCGAATGACGAAACGCACCTTCTCGACCATGGTGCTTATCCCCATGTCCATGAGGATCCGTTCCAGCAGCCATTGGTACGACTCCAGGGCGTATTGCTCGGTGCCCTCCAGCTCGAATTCCACCAATCTCTCACCCCAGCAGGCCGGAGGCCAGCAGCGCCGCTCCTACCGCCCCGATGTACTGCGAGTCCCTGGGGACGATGGGACGCTGGCCCAGGGTGTGCTCCATGGCCGTGACCATGCCGGATATCAGCGAGGTGCCGCCGACCTGGATGATCGGGCGGCGCACCTCAATCTCCTGCAGCTGCTGCTCGTATATCTGCTCGGCCACGCTGTGGCAGGCCGCGGAGGCCACGTCCGCCAGGGTGTTCCCGGCGGCCAGCGACGTGACCAGGTCCTGTATTCCGAACACGGAGCAGTAGGAGTTCATCTTGACCTTGCCGTGGTCGCCCTGGTCCGCCAGAGCGCCCAGTTCCGTGATCTCCACCTTCAGGCGTTTGGCGGTCATCTCCAGGAAACGCCCGGAGGCGCCGGCGCAGATGCCGCCCATGGTGAAGTTGTCCGGGATGCCGTCCCGGACGGTGATGGCCTTGTTGTCCATCCCCCCGATGTCGATGATGGTGGCCTCCCCCTTCTGCTTGCCGGCCAGCCACACCGCTCCCTTGGAGTTGACGGTGAGCTCCTCCTGCACCAGCTTGGCATTGAACTTCTTTCCTAGCGTGTACCGTCCGTAGCCGGTGGTTCCGATCCCCTCCAGCTGCTCATACTTCACACCGGCCTCGGCCAGGGCGTTGGTGAGGGCGGTCTCCGCGGAAGAGTAGACGTCGCCAGTAGGCAGCCAGTACTTGCCGATGATGACGTTGTCGCGCATGATCACCGCCTTGGTGGTGGAAGATCCTGAGTCCAGTCCGGCGGTGAGGCCGACCTGCCTCTCCCTGGCCAGAAGCTCCTTCCTCTCCACGATGGTCACCAGCGCTTCCATCCTTGTGAGAAGCTGGGCGGCCTTGGTCCGCTCCGTGAACGAGTAGGTGACCACCGGCAGCCTCACGTGCTCCTGCACGAACTTCCTGAGCTCCGTTCGGACGAGAGCTCCCTCGGCGCAGCGGAAGCAGGTGGCGATGAATATGGCGTCCGCGTCATAGTTCTTGTTGGCCAGCTCGATGGCCCGGGCGATCATCAGCTTCAGCTGGGGGCTGTTGGGGTTGAACCCGAACTCCTCGACCGCCTTGTCGATCTTCTGCATGTCCACGTCCGGGTAGACCATCTTGGCCCCCACGGTCTCCGCGGCGCGCTCGATCTCCGCCTGTACGCCGCTGTACTCCGTCCCGCAGGAAAGTTGGGCGATCTTGATCATTTCAGACCCTCCAGGAACTCCTTCACCCTGACCACCATGTCCTTGGCCTCATCCTCGTTGGAGGGGTAGTCCAAAGATAGTATCGGCACCTTGCGCTTGCGGACCAGGAGCTTGGCCAGTTCGTTGGTCCGTTGGCATCCCACGCACCCGAAGCTGTAAGGGGCGTCCTCCATGAATATGGCCGCTTCCGCCTGGTCGATGAGGGGGCCGTAGATGGCCAATCTCCCGCGTATTCCGGAAGGGATCTCTATCCCGGCGTACTTCAACCCTAGCTTGACATCATCCACCGTCACGTTCAGAGGCGGCGCCTCGATCTCGTTCGACGTGACGCGGTCGCGGAGGGCCTTCATCAGGCTGAGCGGTTCGTGGCCGAACCTCTCGACCAGATCGAATAGGATCAGGCTGTTCGGCGGCATTATGAATATCTTCATGGGGACACCTCGTCGATGAGCTTCTTAAGGTCGTTGACCGGGATCTTCTGGCGTTTCTTTGGCGCGGGGGGCTTCTCGCCCTTCTCCACGCAGATCAGGCCCTGTTCCACCAGGCACAGGTCCTTCCATTCCTTCTCCAGTTGGGCGAACCCGGGCCGGGAGCCGTGATGGGCCCGGCAGCGGCGGAGATCGCCCATGGGGAAGGCGCGGATCTTGGAAAAGATGCGGTTGGGGTCCATCTTGCGAACCTCGTCCAGGGTGCGCTTCACCGCGTCCCTGGGGCCCTGCAGCACCACGCCGTAGCAGGTCTCCTTCACCGTGACCTCGTTGCCCAGGTTGTGCACGAAGCGGGCGATGCGGTCCGGAGTGAGGTCGGAAGTGGGGGCGATGAATATCAGCCTGGTCTCTATGTTGCTGTCCATCTCAATCCTCCTTGGGCTTGGACCTTTTGGCCGGGGCCTTCTTGGCAGCGGTCGTCTTCGGCTTCTTTGGCGCTTCGGCGCCCTCCTTTGGCTTCCCAGCCTTCTTTGCCTTCTTGACCGCGGATTCCTCGGGAGTGGCGCGGCGGATGTAGATGATGTCCTCCTCGGATATCCCGGACATCATGGCGTCCAGGTCTCCGACGAAACGCCCGAGCAGGTTGGTGCCCGGGATCTCCTCGCCGGTGGGACCGAACTCCTCGCTCTCCTCCAGGCGTATTCCCATGAGACCGCGCTGCGGTCGGGACATGTTGGTTATCGCCACGTCGCCGCGGACCGAGCGACCTTCGAACGTCCTCTCCGGATAAAGGTCGGCGGCCAGCTTGGGATTCCCTTCGAAAGTTATCATGGGCATCCCCTCGAAGGTGAAGTGCACCTTCATGGTGCCCACCGGCTTGTGGTCCAAGCCGGTGACCTTGCGGAAGTAGCGCACCGTCCACGGCGAGGCCTCGGGGTCCATGGTGAGCGGGTACACCTTCTCCCTGGGAACGCCCATGGTCTCGATCTCCCTCTCCTTGGAGGCGTGGATGGTCATCTCCGGCTCCTGCTCGACGATCACCGCCTCGTCGGAGGTGTCGCCGGTGCGCTTCTGGACCTTGCCAATGGATTCCAGGAACCTCTGCGCCTCGGCCTGGGTCTTGCCGATGGTCATTATCCTTACGGGGTCCGGCTGAACCAGCACCCTCCCCTTGAGCGGGACCAGATGCACCAGGTTGTGGCCGTTGGTGACCTTCCCCACGGTGTTGTGGGAACGGTTCAGCTGGCGGACCTGGTTGTAGAAGTATATCTTCCCGGCCTGGTAGCCCTCGTGCCTTACGGTCACCGTATCCGGGTGGCGCACCTCGCTGTATTCCTGGCCCAGGGAGGTGTCCATGTTGGCCTCGCTGGCCGAGTAGCTGAAACCCTTCTCGTCTATCGGCAGGCTGCCCTCGCCGGTGACCACCAGGAAGTGCTCGCAGCAGAGCGGCGAACGCTCGTCCAGCTTCACCCCCACGAAGGTCTCTATGAGCATGCCGTCCTCCACCGGCACGTTGAGGTCGGTTACCGGGAAGGCGTCCTGGGAGGTCATGCGCAGCACCACCGGCTCGATGTGCTCGATGACATCCCCCTCGTCGAGAAGGTCCAGGATGTGCCTTCCCCTGGTGACCCGGCCGAACACGGCGTCCTGAAGGCCGAGGTCGTCGCTCATGTCCACCCGGGCGATCATGAAGTAGGTGGTGTTCACGTCGTAACCGCCCAAGGCGAAGAAGCAATCGTAGCGCTTGTAAGTGGAAGTCCCGCGGGACTTCTCCAGCTGCGTCGGGAAGGAACCGAAAGCATGCAGGCGGCTGGTCTGCCAACGCAGATTCCTTCCGACCACGTCGTGATACAGGCGTTTCCAGGCCTCGGCGAAGACGCTCCCGTTCAGTTCGATGATGAAGCAGCCACGGGGAGTTTTCACCATGTATTCGTTGGTCAGCTTGCGCTGGGCGTCCAGAGGTCGGATCAGGGCCACCGAGCTGCCTGGAACATAGGGCTCTCCAACGATGGCCTGGGCCACCGTCGCCCCGTCGGGCAGTACCTTCTCCTTGCCGTTCACGATAGCTCTCATCTTGTCCCCCTCATGGATGCAGTGCGGCAATTATAAGGTTATTCCCGAGCCGTTCAATCTGGCTATGGCTTTCGACTACCCTTGGCCAAGCACCTCTTCCTTGGGCCGCAGGGGATGTGCAAGTTATGAATAACCGCAAGTCGCTGAACCGTGGTATGGAAAGGAACGCCGTCCGCGGAGCGGTGCGCGAGAGGATACTGGAATTGAAGGGCATCGAGGTCCTGGAGTACCTTGACCAGGACTTCCGCCAGGAGATCGAGCGGAGGGAGCGCGAAGCGGAGGGGAACGGCGCGGTGGGCGGACTGATGGCCTTCGTGAACTCCGGGGTATGGGACGTGCTAACCCGGCAGGAGGTCTTCGTCATCGTGGCCCAGCCCCAGATGGAGATCCTCCATCCCCAGGAGCACCTGGTGCACATCGTGGACCAGCGGGGGCAGGTCATCGGCGAATATCTGCCGGAAGGAAAACGGGACGACGTGGAACTGAGGGAGAACGCCTACCTGCTGAGCGAGGACTTCGTCCTCTACGGCGATGTGGACATAGTCGGAGAGCCGTACTTCCTGATCCCGCCCATGACCTTTCCCCCCTTGGAGGGAATGTCCGGCATCAAGAGATTGGTCAGCGCCAGCATCTCCACGGCCTCCGACGACTACATCCGCGGCCGGTTGGGTTACGGGGACACCAAATGCTGGACCCATCTGGTCGGTTACGACCTCTAAGGCATGGTCCGCTTGACCTTGGCCACTATCTCGTCCAGCTTGGTCTGGCTGACCGTGGTGCCGCGCACCACGCCGGTGACGATCTCCATGATGGTGCCTTTGGTGCCGATGTCCTCGTCCTTGGGCATGACCAAACGGGTCTTGCAGCCGATGCGGGCGAAGTCCTCGAAGTCCACCGGGGCCTGGCAGCAGATGACCGCCGGCAGGTCCACGTTCCTGAGGATCAACCTGGCCTTGTAGATGATGTGGTTGCGGACGTTTCCCAGGTGTATGAGAGCGACCTTGAACTGCTGGATGCGGGCAACCTCTATGGGCTCCAGTCCGAAAAGGGAGCTGGTGGAGACGTCCACCGCGTCGGAGGGCACGCCGGAACCGGCGGTGATGACGATGACCGAGGTGTCGATGCCCTCCTCCCTCAGACCGTAGGTGATCTCGCAGACCGGCTTGGTGATGTGGCGTTTCCCGGGACCCATGGCCACGGCCACCACGTCGCGCCCGCTGTCGGAGATGGTGGCCCTCTGGGCCAGGCTTCCGCCCACGCCCATCCCCCGGGCCTCTCGGCATTCCACGAAACGGGTCTTGCGGCCGATGGAGTCCTTCAAGGTCAGACCTCGCAGACGTCGGACTCGTCGCCTTCCAGGTCATCCTGGGTCATGCCCTTCAGGACCTCCTGGGGGGTTCCCAGCGCCACCATCTTGCCGCTCTTCATGAGCGCCACCCGGTCGCAGCAGGCCATTATGAAATCCATGTCATGACTGACGATGAGGAAGGTCTCGTTGAGCTCCTTGCGAGCGTGCAGTACTGACTTCGCCACGGCCTGACGGGTGATGGGGTCCATGGTGCCGGTCGGTTCGTCGAGAACCACGAAGCGCGGCTCGATGATCATGGTCCTGGCCAACACTATGCGTTGCTTCTCGCCCACGCTCAAGGCGTCCGGGTAGGCGTAGAGGATGCGCTCCACCTCCTTGGCGGTGAAGCCGACCCCGCGCATGACCTGGATGGCCTTCATCTTGGCCAGTTCCTGCGGGAGCTTCATCCCCAGGCATACGGTCAGGTTCTGAAGGACGGTGTTGAACGGATAGAGCGCGTTCTCCTGGTGCATGATACCGATGTACTGGGTGGCGCGGCCTCTGCCCTCCTCTCCCAGATCGGACATGTTCACCCAGTCGTCGCCGATGCGGACAAGAACATCGCCATGTGTGGCCGGGGTGATGCCGGATATCATCCGGGATAGCGTGGTCTTGCCCGCCCCGCTCAGCCCGATCAGCCCGAATATCTCTTTTTCGTTGACATCGAAGGTGACGTCGTCCACCGCCTTCACCACGCCGCGGACGATGGAATAGAAGTATTTCTTGGCGCCTTCCACGCGGATGACCGGCTGTCCGACCTGGACGTCCATGTCCTTGTCCCTGACGAAAGTGACGTTGAAGGCCTTGGTGACCTCGTGGGGGGCGCCCTCGGCCTTGATCATCCCGTCCTCCAACCAGATGGCCCTCTGGGAAAGAAGCTCGATGGCCTTGGGCCAGTGGGAGGTGACCACCATGGCCATGCCCGTGTCATTGACCGCTTTGATGAGCGCCTTGTGAACGGTATCCGCGGTCTCCGGGTCCAGGGTCCCGGTCGGTTCGTCGGCCAGGAACAGCAACGGCTCGCGGGCCAGCTGCCTGGCCAGCACGGTCCTCTGCTTCTCCCCTCCGGAGAGGTCGCGAGCGATGTGCATGGTGCGGTAGGTCATGTTGACCATCTCCAGCAACTTGATGGCCCGCTCCACCTTCTTCTCGTCGGAATTCTCCCTCATGGACTCGAAGACGTTCTCGATGACGCTGAGATCGCCGTACAGCGCGAAGGTCCTCTGGAGCATGATGGCTATGCGCCCGCGCATGGCCATCCTAAGGGGGTTCCGTTCATCCAGGGCCCAGAAGTCGATCTCCACGGTCTTGGTGCCCTTCCCGCACTGCGAGCACTTGGCCCCGGGCGACGGCATGTCTATCCAGCCGCAGGATTCGCAATGATTTACCCGATAGATGATGCGCCCGGAGTCGGGTTTGTACTCCTTGTTGCCGCGCATGGCATTGATGAGGACGGACTTGCCGCTCCCGCTCCTGCCGATGAGCCCGAGAACCTCGCCGGTGCGGACGGTGGTGCTGATGTCCTTGAGCACCTGGTGACCATTGAAGCTCTTGGATACCTTGTCCAATATGACGAGAACCTCTGAACCCTCGGGCATCCTGTTTGCCAACGATTATGGCAGATATAATACTTACCCTGTTTAGAATGCCTGGCTTTAACAATTGGATGGTGTAAGATATTTATGGATGGATTATATATCCATCCCACAATGCCAATGTCCTTCAATTCCTACTTTGCCGGGGGCCCCACGCCAAAGTTCAACGCCTATCACATTTGGAAGGCGCATCAGGTGGTGGCCAAGGAAGGCCCCATCGGCCGGAAGGCCTTGGCCGACCTTCTGCAGATCGGTGAAGGCAGCACCCGGACCATCCTAGACAAGATGATGCGGGAGGGCTCCATAGAGAGCTCGCGCCTTGGCATAACCATAACCGAGCGCGGCAAGAGGAAGCTGGACAACTCCGGCGTTGAGGTCAGGCAGATCGACCTGTCCGATCTTACGCTGGGAAAGTACAACTGCGCCGTGCTCATCAAGGGCGCGGCGGAACGGGTGAACCTGGGCTGCGAGCAGCGGGACGAGGCGGTGCGGGCGGGAGCGATCGGGGCGACCACCCTGGTGGTCCACAATTCTCGGATCGTGTTCCCGGGGGACGAGGAGTTCCCGGACCAATCGCTGGTGGCCCCTTTGAGGAACTATTTCCGCATGGACGACGGCGACGTGATCATCATCGGCTCCGCCTTCAGCTATGAAGCGGCGGAGAAGGGCGCGGTGACCGCCGCCCTTTCGCTCGGGAACCTTTCCCGCCGATGCTGGAACGAGGGCACGAACATCTTGAGCCAGGATACCGAGGCGGACGATCTCCGGTGCCTGGCCCTGGCCATTCACGAGCTTCTCGGCCGCCTACCGGTCACCATGCGCTCCAAGAACCACCCGGGCGTCCGATGCGAGGATGGCGAGGTCATCGACATTCATTTCACCGGGCCCATGTTGGAGGAGTCCATGAAGAAGGGCATGGTCATACGCCGGACATCCACCAGCGGTCCGTACCGCGGATTGCCCATCATCGCCGTCCCCATCATGCGCAAGAAGGAGGCCATAGCCTCCATCGCCACCATGGACCTGGGGAAGGCCACGCCGTCGGAGCTGCTGAGCCGGTTGGCCGAGCGGTCCTAGAAGTAGTACCAGATGCTGCGGTACCGCTCCGGGTCCTCGCCCCTCTCGGCCAGGGCGGCCAGGAAGTCCGCGATGGGAACGTCGCGGTGCACGTAGGTGGGGGCCACGGCGATGTTCTTCTCCCAGGGATGAAACTCATAGACCCTTTCGCCCCGGGGGGTCAGTGATATCAGGTCGTGATGCTGCCAGGCGCGCAAGTGGTTCTTTCCCAGGGCGGGAATGTTGAAGACCGGTTCGTCGGTCCGGCTGAGCCCGGGAAGCAGCCTGGCCTCTTCCTTCCGTTCCTGCAGCAGCCGGGCGATGGGCACCCGGTACTCGGCCGTCTCCTCCTTACCCTTGGCGTTGAAGGTGTAGTATGGGTCGATCCCGATCTCCTTCAGCGTCGAGCGCAGCGCCACCGTCTCGAAGCGCCGGCAGTTCTCCATGGTGAAGACCTGCTGGTTGTACACGGATATGCCCAGTCGGCGCAGGTCGCGGACCGCGGCGGCCGCTTCCGGGGTGATCTCGTAAGGATGTTCGAAATGGGTGACCAGGGCCAATTCTCGCTTCGGGGGGTCCTGTACCTCCGCCAACCCCTCCAGGAAGCCGTGGTCGATCCTCATCGGCAGCACCGCCGGCACCCTGGTCCCCAGCCGCAGCCGTTTGATATGGGGAATGGCCGCCAGCCTTTTGAGGAGGCGACGTAACTGAGTGTTCGCCAGCATGGCGGGGTCCCCTCCGGTGATGAGCACCTCGCTGACCGCCGGATGCTCCTCGAACCACCGCAGCGCCGCCTCGATCTTCTCGGGAGGGGCCATGGCGTCCTCGGACAGGACGCCTTCGATCTCCCAGTTCCTCTGGCAGTAAACGCAGATCTGGGCGCAGGTGTTGTAAGGTTTGAATATGGCTATCATGGGATAGCGCCTGGTAACCAGGTCCACTGGCGAGGTCTGGCCTTCCATCATGAAGTCCAGGCTGGCCGAGGGGTCCGACCTGGACCTGAGGACCGCTCGCACATAGCTCAGCGGGGGAATGACCTGGGCGCGCACGGCGTGGTCCCATTTCCGCGAGGGCTCCCGGTCCATGAGCGAGAGGTAGTACGGGGTGATGCCGAAGGGGATGCGGTTCTCGGAACAGAGGGTTATCGCCTGGCGCTCCTTGTCGGTGAGCTCGATCAGGTCGCCGATCACGTCCGGGGTCAGCATGACATTCCTCATCTGCCACACATAATCGTTCCAGTCGTCCATGTCGGCGCCCAGGTATTCCGTTATCCGGTTGCGGTTCTCGCGCCGCCTTTGGATCGCCCAAGGTTCCAGTCCGCTGGGATACCTGACCGTCCATTCGGCCACCGCCCCCGCCATTCCGTCCAGGTAATCCGAGCGCACGCGTCCCCCTTCCTGACCGCCGAGCGCGGTGAAGTCCGGAGCCTCCTGAAGCTCCAGCACCGGTTCTCCGGTGGTGCCCCTCATGATGTGGATGATGTCCTGTACGAAGGCTTGGCTCGCGCCCTCAAGGGAACCCTGGGAGATGTCGAATAGAACCTGGAGAACGGATTCGCCGCTCACTCTCTCGTTTCGGGGAGACAGGAAGTTGCGCATCACCCGGATGCAATGCAGGGAGTTGGACCGTTCCAGGGCGTGGATGCGGCAATCCCTGGAATGCAACGCGGATTCCCTTTCCCTTAGCAGATCGAACACCGCGGCACGGGCAGACCTTAGGTCCTCGGCGGGACCCAGCGCGTCATGCAGCTGGGGATCGGTCGCCCATAACACGGTCTGTCCGATATCCTTGTTCTCGCTCCCGCCCTCGGCGGAAGCTTTCGCTGGGGTTCTCGTGTTGCGCATGACCATACCTCGCCGCCCTAACCGAACCGAAAAAGTGACCGTCCCGCAGCGCGACGTTCATTATTAGAGGCTCATCTTACTTATCATTTCCCCCGCCGACGGGGCATACGATTATCTGGACCCATGCCGATGCGGGGGGGAATGCCCGAAGAAACGGAACTCCCGCTCCAGGCCACGGTCAAGGTCGACCCTGGCGTCTGCCGGCTTCACAGCACCATCCAGGCCCGCACCGACGGGATGCTGGTGGAGTTCGAGGTCCTGCACAGCGACTGCCCGCAGGTGAGCGACCTTAAGAAGGTCCTGAAGCGGGTGGAGATCTGGGACGTCATGAAGATGCCTTACTCCGAGAACGCCGTCTATCAGATGTGCGGAGAGGTGCTCAGGCACTCCTCCTGCCCGGTGCCCATGGCCATGATCAAATGCGCCGAGGCCGCGGCGGAACTGGCGCTCAAGAGGACGGTGACCGTGGAGTTCGTTCCCTGATCATTCAGACAGCAGCTTGTCGATGGAGGGCATGCCGACCGCCGCGCTCGGTCCGGCCAGGTACATGGCCACGAACAGGGATTCCCGGATCTCGTCCTTGGTCGCCCCGGCCTCCATGGCCTTCTTGGCGTGCAACTTGAAGCATTCGTCGCATTTGAGCACGGCGGTGACGGCGATCGCGATGAGCTCCTTCTCCTTGAAGCTCAGCTTGTTGTCCTTGAAGACCTCGTTCTTGAAGCGATACATGGCGCGAATGACTTCGGGCTGCTGCTCGGCCATCTGTTCCAGGCTCATGGACCTTGAATCGCCTAGCAGGGATATTAACGATTGCGGAGAAACAACCTTTTTCTAACCACAGGGCATTAGGGTCGGCGTGCAACCAGAGGAGAGAGCGGTCGAGATCATCAAAGGCATGACCGGCACCCGGCTGGCCTTCCTGCTCAGCCCGGAGGTCATCGCGGCTGTCCAGAGGATCGAGGACAGCATCAAGTCCCAGATAGGCCTGGACGTGGTGAACGAGGGGGTCAACCAGTGCCTCCGCAGGCAGCATGTCATCTGCGTGATCAAGGACACCCGATTCCGCCCTCCGCCCGAACCGACCGTCCTCATGATGGGCGACACGGACCTGGTCATCGGGACCGAGATCCTTCCCGGAGAGCATTCCCGATACAAGGAGATGGACAACATCTGCTGGCTGGGCGACGACTTCGTGGTCTTCACGGACAAGGTGCCCAAGTCCAAGGAGTTCTTCCTGATGCCCCCGGTATCGTTCCCGGAGCTGGAACAGGTCCCCGGAGCCACGAACATAGTGTCCTGCAGCCCTTCCCCGCTGGGGGACATGATCATCAAGAACTACTACGAGCTTGAGGACAACCCGAAGCTGGCCAGCATATTGGTCGGCTTCGACCTGTCCTGATCTTTTTCCTTTTTACATTCGACCGCGGAAGGACGGTCGTCCACACATTTTTTTAAAAAAAGAGAGAAAAGGTAAAGGGTTTGTTCTTGGCGAACTCAACCGCCCCCGCTCGGGGTGATGGTCGAGATGTCGGCCTCCACGTCCTTGGAGAGACCTTGCATCTGGCCCAGCACCACCGTCCGGGTCCGCTCCTTGTAGGAGGTCCGCTTGTACTCGTCCGCCGAAGCGGGGTCCAGGAGACTGGTGACGTACCAGAGGCTGTAGGTGTCGAGCAGAGCCCATTCCATCCCGTCGCGCTCTCGCACTTCCAGTATCTTTCCCACCGTCCCGGTGACCCTGTACTTCGCGATATCTCCTACTTGCATTGGACACCTTACTTGGCGGGGATGATGGCGGTCCTCTCACCCATGGGCACGAACTCCCTGAGGCAGCCGCGACCGAACTCCTTGGTAATGTTCGCGAAGTCGAACGGGAGGTTCTTGTCGGCGAATGCGATCTTGATCAGGGGGCTGCACACGTAGGCGTCTCCGCGAGCCGCGTGGGGAGCCATGGCGATACCGGCGTATCCGCTCAGGTGACCCACGTTCATGGCGTAGTTCGGGAAGTTCGGACCGCGCAGCTCGTGCGGCAGACCCTCGTCGCTCCGGTAGGAGAACGAGTTGGACGCACCGCACATGTCCTGCAGGTCGTATCCGTAGAACCCGAGCCTTCCGAGCCTCTCACGGTGCTGGTACATGGATAGGTACCAGGCATTGACACCCGCGTTGGCGTTACCAGTGGCCATGGCCACACCGATGCCGGTGGCGGCCGCAGCGACGGTCGCCCTCTGGGACCCACCGAAGTGGGCTTCCATGGCGGCCGGGTAGCGCTCGTACATCTCCAGGGCGTAGGAGTTGATCTCGGACCCGAGCTTCTCGATCAGCTCAGTGGAGGGCTTGCTCTTGCAGAACCCGCCGTACTTGTCCTTGATGTGGTCCACGGCCCAGTAGGTGTAGTCCTCCAGGATGTCGTCGGTGTAGGCGGCGGTGGCGTACTGAGTGAACCCGACACCTCCGGACATGTAGGATCCGAGGTATATCTGGTCGAACACCACTGCACCCAAAGCGACAGTTTCCAGGGAGGCCCTGGCGGGGTCGTCCGGCTTGGTCCTGGTGCTCTGGACCATATCGGCCAGCACACCGAACGGAATTCCACCGGGCTCGTTGGGGCCCCTGGCCCTCCTGGCGGGCATCATGGTACCCATCTCCACCACTGCGGCGTGCTTGGCGGCGAAGGCGAAGTCGGCGATCGCGGCTTCACCGGCGGCCAGCCGGTACGCGGTGATGAAGGCCATGGAGATCTGCATCGCAGAGTGCCTGGAGATCGTACCACCGTCGCACACGCGTCCGACGATGGACGGAACACGGACGACCTGCCACAGCTTCTTGCCGACAGCGGCCTTCAGCTGCTTGGCCTGGTCCGCGGGGAACTCCTTGTTGATGTCAATGACGAAGCACTTGTCGATCTCGTCGATCAGCTCGTCGTCGCCAGAGAACACCTTGACGTAGGAGTCCTTCACGATCTCAGGGCAAAGCTCGGCCATGTGCTCCTGAACCACTGCGCCGCCTGGCATGGTGTGGTTGACAGCTTCCAGGTAGCGGTTGATGGTCTCGGGGGTGACCTCCTTCGACAGCCTCTTCTCGATAACGTTGTGCGCGACATCCAGACCGACGATGACGGTCCTGCGGATATCATCCCAGGCCTGCTGCATCGCAGCGTTGTTGACCCAGTGCAGGTCATCGGCCTCGCCATAGATGTCCGTGTGGGACAGCTGGTAGGGCATCAAGACACGCTGGCCGAGAGCCACACCAATATCCTGGTTCATCATGGGGATCCCACGGGCCTTGGCAATCTTGTTGGACTGCTCAACCCACTCCCGCTTCCTCTTCGACTGTCTCCAGCCTCCGTAGGAATAGTGCTTGGAGCGGACCTCCGTGGGGTCCTCCTTGAACTTCTTCTTCATGGCGGCGATGAACATCTTGTCCTTTTCCTTCGCCATATTTAGTCCTCCTTAACATCGAAGGGCTTGAAGCCGCACTTGGTCCTCAAGGTGTGGATCCTGAGGTTCTGCCTCATGACCTCCTCGTCCTCCCTCATGTCCACGCCGTCGGCGCGGAACATGGTGGTGTGCTCCTTCAACCACTTCTCGGGCATCGGCTTTCCGACCGCGACCGGCTTGTCCAGCGGGACACCGACCTGGTCCTTCACGTACTCGACCTCGCCCTTCTTCGCGTTCCACCGGAACCTCTGCCAGGCGTCGAACATCATTCCGTTCTCGTCCAGCCTGACGGCGTGTCCGTGCACGGTCGCGCCTCTGATACCGGTTCTGGCGGTATCGAAGGTCTCGCCATCGATGAGTTCCTTGGCCACCTTTTCGACGTCCCTCTCCCTCATCTCGATGATCTGCCTTCCGGACAGGGTACCAGTGTCAATTCCCCGGTATCTGCACATGTACATCTGCGCCCTCACATACGGGACGATGGGGGCCCAGTACACGGAGTCAGTGAACTGAACGTACCTGATCCTGTCTCCCTTCTTCGCACCCTCCATGGGCTCGACCAAGGCCCGGATCGGGCAGTCGGGCTCGTTACCCTCGGCCAGCGGCGCGTGGATGGTGGCGTAGTCGGAACCGGGGACACGGTGTCCCAGGATCTTGACCACATCGTCCATCGGAATGTCGCGCAGCTTCTCCAGCTTGACGCTGGAGTCCATGAAGCGTCTGCGGTTCTTGGCGGGCAGGGTGTTGCCAGGATAGAGTTGTGCCTTGTACTTTGTCTTAGCCATGTTATTTCACCAATCCTTTATTGTAGTCTGTAGTAGTTGGCTTGAACTTGTTGTAGCGACCTACCTCCAGAGTGAAACTGAAGGGTAGCACTTCCTTGCATACCTCCTCGATGTCCTTGAGAGCCTGGGGCACAAAGTCGATGTCGGCGATCTCGACGAAAACCCGACCGACCTGTATCTTAAGCTCTATGTCCTCCCCTCTGACCTTGATCTTCCTTCGTTCCGGATGGTTTACCGGACCGCCAGTGCCCGGACCGGCCTTGATGACTGCGGGCAGGCCCTCGCCCTGGATGTTGATCTGCCTGACGTTCTTCACGGCGTACAGCTTGTTCAGCAGCACCTCCGTGGTGGAAGCCATCAGCAACCTCTCGGGGAATATCTGGATCTCGGGTAGGGGGACTCCCTCGAAGGCAGGCGTACTCATGTTCAGACCAGCTCCTTCAGTTTCTTGGCCTCCTTGCCTACCATCTTCATCGGGCTCTTGAACTCCGGGATCTCGCCGAAGATCTCCTTGAACACCAGGGAGGTGTTCTCAGCGCTGAAGTACTGGGTACCAGCATCCAGAGCGCATCCGGCGGCGATGACGGGGATTACAGTGCCCTTCGCATGCCTAGTAACCACGTGGTTCCCGTGGAACAGTCCCGGACCGCCACCACCATAGATGGAGTGGCTGAAGAAGGACATACCGACGGAAGTACCCATGGCCCTGCCGTAGTCTACACCGGGCAGGCTGGTCTCGTGCTCGATCAGGTCGTTGTAGTACAGAATGGTGGACGGAACACCCTGAGCGGCCCTTGCGGCGCCGATGTTCACGCAGATCGCGGCCAGCATACCAGCGGACACGTACGCGTTCCACAGCGGGAAGTCGTTGGTGGTGTACTCAACGAATCCGGAGGGGAACTTCTTTCCCTTCTTGATGACCTTGTCCTCTAAGGCCCTGCCGACAACGGAGGCAACGACGTCACCGACGGTGCCGGTCTTGCCGTTCTCCTTGACCCAGCTGTAGACCATGTTGTTGGCGTTCAGGCCCTGATAGGCCAGGGACAACAGGTGCTGCCTCTCGAAGTTGCCGATCGCGTCGCCCATCTCGTAGGCGGCGGCGGTCTCGTAGATAGAGGAGAGAGCGGCGGCGTTCATGGCGTTCCTGCCAGTCAGCATGACTAGGTGGTTGGCCATGATGTTCCTGAGGGCGTATCCAGTACCCTCGTTCAACTGCGGTACATCGAGAATGGTCTTAAGGTTGGACCCTTGCATGTTGATGGTCTGCGGGTATCTGCCCCAGACGGCGGCCTTGACCATGGAAGCTTCGAACATGTTCACGTTGAACTGGTCGATGATTGCCTCGGTCACGGCGGCGGCAACGGTGGTGAACCCAGTGGTGTACTCGGCACCGGCGTCCATCCTGACGGACGGAACGGTGACGATCATCCTCTTGCCGTCAGCCATCGTCTCGATCTTGGAGTCGTCGTCCTTGGCGGCCTTGACGATGTCAGCGATCCTCTTCTTCAACTTATCAGCGTTCGCCACGATAGCGAGGTCCAGGCTCCTGCCGGGAACATTCAATCCGCCAACCGCTCCGGTCTTGAGACCCTTCTCAATACCTTCGAGGTTGACAGCGATCGTTCTCTTCGTCAGAGAGATGGTTCGCTTAATGGCGGCGTTGTTTAACGGACTCAATGCGTCGAGAGGCACGTCCTTTTCAATCAATTTGCCTCTGTCGTCATACAAGTCCACCTTGTCCTTGTATTTTGCCATTTTTTACCTCCTTTCAATAGCTCGGTCCCCTCAAGCAGACTTACATCAATCCTGAGAAAACCGGTACCCCTTGCGAACTCGACAATGTATAGTTAGAATATAAGCTTGATGATGGATGGATAATCCATCCATATTAAACAATAGCTTAATTTTTGTCGCATCCCAGACAAAAATCGTTAAGTTTTAACGTCCTAAAATTTTTTAATATTTTTATATTATAATATAATAGCCGCTTCGATTTTTAATTTATTTTCAACGAATGTTATAATAATATTTATCGTTGTTCGCAAACGCCCTTAATGAATTTGAGGACGGTTATCGCGTCCTCCTTTTTAATATCTCGGTAATTCTCCGCAAAAAATCGGTCGAATGACTCGGCATTTTTATCGCCTACGATCCGTCGGGCCACCTCGCGGAACGCGGTCACCGTCCGGCGGGGATAGTAGATCGCGCGCATCTCGTTCATTATCCCGGCCCTCTGCTCGGCGTCGATGACGTCGGCCATCCACGCCTGGTCCAAAAGGATCCGCAGGTTCACCAGCGGTTCGGACAGCGGCTCCATGGTCTCCGGGTCGAACACCAACGCTACCTCGTCATCCCCCTGGACCTCGCCGTTGGCGTACATCCTGAAGATGTGTCCCACTCCGGTCATACCATAATGTCCCATCTCGGCCGCGCGCAGCGCGCCCATGCTCCCCCCGCCGATGACCTTCACCTTGCGGTTCAGGAGCGAAAGGATCTCCCGGTGCCCGACCGAGCAGCTCTGCAGGAAAACGCCGTCGATGATGCCGACCACCTCCACGCCTTCCAGATGCAGCAGGTCCCCCCTCTTCACCGGAGGACGGAAATCCGCGTCGAGCACTTCCCTGGCCTCGGACAGGGGAAGGCTCGGACCAAGGAACACCACCGGCCTCATGCCACCAGCCTCGGTCCCAGGCGGTCCATGTCCATGGCGTATATCTCCATTCCGGGGATGATCACTCGGACCACCGGGACCCCGAGCTCCGGCCTGGTGAGCTCGACCACGATCACCTTCTCGAACCCTCGTTCCATCAGATGGTCCAGCACCACCTCGATGTCCTCCAGGAGGTCCTTGGTGTCGAACTCCTCGAAGTCGGATATGCTGACCCCGTCGGACGGGGAGAAGTACATGGAGTTCATGCGCTTCATCCGCTCGTATCCAAGCGTGCGATTGAGGTCGGCCTTGGTGGTGTCCTCGCGGGCGCCGTGGATCTGCGTGCAGCGGCTCTGCGCCACCTCGGTGAGAGCGCGAATGGCCGCCACCCGGGGGCTCAGATGGGTGCCCACGCCCAGGTTAAGCAGGGCGGGGTCCTTCATCCTCACGTCGTCCGCGGCCGCGGCGATGGTGGGGATCCCGATATCGCTGGTGAGGTCCTTGAGGTGCACCTCCACTCCCTGTTTGCTGAACTTCTCCAGGAGGTCGCTCACCACCGGGCAGTCGTCGCCCACCACGATCTCCCCGCGCGGTCTGCGCTTCGCCTCGCATATGGACCAGGCGTCCCGTTCGATCACCTCGCACATGGCGTGCAGGATGGCCTCCTCCAGATTGTTGCCGGAGGCCAGGCCGTTGGTGTTGCTCCGGAAGAGCTGGAGGTCCTTGTTCGATTCGTAAGGATGGTAAACCGCCCCGGCCGGCACCCAGATGTCCTCCCCCTCGATCAGGTCGTATCCCTTCACCCAGGCGATGGGATGGTAGTTGACGTGGACGTTGATCATCTGCGGAAGGATGAGCGAGCGGGGGTCCACGGCGTTCTCCGAGGCCAGCATGTTCTCCATCAGGTCCCTTCTCAGCTTCTCGTCCTTGGGTTCGGCGGAGTACCGTTCCATGGCCTCCATTATGGCGGAGACCCGGGCCTGCTCCCGGCTGGCCCCCTTGCCGTTGTAAATGGATATGGCCCCTTCCTTGGCCCCCGGCCGGATGCTGGAGAACACCGGGATGCCGATGCGGTCCAGGTCGGTTATGTCCGCCACCCGGGTGATCCCGGCCGCGGGGAGCAGAGGCTCCACCCGCTTCAGGGTGGCCCTGGGGCTTATCGCCCGATGACCGTCCTTGGTATAGGTCTTGGGGACGGGGCGGAGTTCCATGGGTGGGGAGAACCTCGGAGGAGTCAAAAAACTTTTGCGTGATCAATCCCGGTGCCCCTCGCTCTCCGCCAACGGCACGGCGAGATCGAACACGGCGTCCTCGTTGATCGGAATCCGCTCGATCAGGATGTCCACCTCCACCCGTTGCACATTGGGTATGTTGACGATCTTGTCCTGGATGAGATCGTAGAGATTGTCCACGCTGCTGGAGTAGACCTCGCAGATCAGGGAATGGTCCCCGAACACCTTGTGCGCGTACTGGATGCCCGGGAACTTTTTCAGTTCGTCGATCACCGCGCTCAGCGGCGAACCGACCACCTGCAGCCCGATAAGGGCGCGCATGAGGCCCAGCTTCCCGGTGTTCACCTGCATGGTGTAGGCGTTGACGTAACCTTCCTCCTCCAGACGGGAGATTCGTCTGCTTACCGTGGCCTTGGACACCCCGAGCTTATCCCCGATGGTCCCCAGGTTCTCCCGGGCGTTCTTCCTCAGCATCCTGAGTATCTCTAGGTCGATGAGGTCCATGGTTAAACCCTGCAATTTTATTGCAAAACGACCATTGACAAGGCCATTATATTGACCTTTGTTTCAAAAATGAATGATATTTAAAATTTTTTTGTAAGAAATCGCCTTCATCCCTGCCGCGCGATACGGTTCGGGAGATCATTTGACGGAGCATACCCATCGGTCATAGAACGGGTCCCGCTGGTTCTCGAAGACCCTGGGCTCCCGGCCCACGGCCTCGGCCCAGGACCTCAGCTGCTCGGCCTCCTCCTGGGAACCCACGGTTACCATCACCTGGTCGGCGATGAGCAGCACCTGCTCGAAGATCCGCTTCCATATCCATGAGTTGCCCACGTTGATGTCACCGGCCATGAGCATCAGGGCGAACGGCGCCCTTTCCAGATACTGGGTTGCCCTGGTGGCGTCCAGCTGCACGGTGCTCCAGGTCTGCAGGCGGCCGGAATGCAGTCCGCGGCTCAACAGGGCCGCGTCGAGGTCGAAGGCGAAGGAACGCAGGCCCACCTTTGACAACGCTAGGCTTCCCACGCCGGAACCGCAGCAGCAGTCGTAACAGAGATCCCCCGGCCTGAACTCCCACTCCTTCCACACCAGGTCGGAGACCTTCTTGGTCCGGTCATTGGGAACGTCGTCCAGGGCTGGCTCCACCTCGTCCATGATCCTCCGGGCGAAATGGTCGTACACCGCTTCCCGGTACGTCTCCGTATCGCAGGTGTACACGCTTATGTCCAGCTCCGGAAGAAGTTCGACCAGCTCGTCCGACGGTTCCTTCCACAGGAAGCTGACCGCCTTCCAGCCGCCGTCCTCCCGGGCCATGGCCAAGGGCGTCTCGTCCCGCGAGATCAGCAGACGGACCTGGTCCGACCCGCGCAGCATCTGGGCCAGGAAGACCTCGTTCCCCAGGTCCTCCAGGGTGTTCTCCAGCAGCCTGAGGTCGTCCAACTCGAAAAGTTCGCACAGCGCCATGATAGGCGGGTATCAAAGCTGGTACTATTAATAACTGGTCAAATTCGCGGGATAATCCGCAAACCGATAAATATCCTTAATCACTCCCCATCAGGGATGAAAGCGCAGCCCAGAAGGGATTGGGACCTCTGGTCCATCGGGATCCTCTCTATTATACTCATATTGGTAATATACGCGCTGCCGGACAGCGCCCTGCGAATCGTCATCGGGCTGCCGTTCATTCTCTTCTTTCCCGGATACTCCGCGCTGTCGGTGCTCTTCCCGGAGAGCAAGGACCTGGAGATCATCGAACGGGTGGCGCTCTCCTTCGGCCTGAGCATCGCCATCTCCCCGCTGGTCGGCTTCGGCCTGAACTACACGCCGTTCGGAATCCGGCTGGCGCCCATCCTGTTCTCCCTGGCGGCGCTCAACATCGCCCTGAGCGTCGGAGGCCTCTATCGCCGCGAGAAGGCGGAGAGCCCGTACCTTCCCTTCGATCCCGCCGCGGTATGGAAGAAATATTCGACCCAGTTCAAGGCCGAGAAGGGAGTGGACAAAGTGCTGACCGTCGTCCTGGTGATATCCATCCTCTCCTCGGTTATCGCCTTGGTATACGTGGTGGCCGTGCCTCGTCAGGGGGAGAGCTTTACCGAGTTCTACATCCTTGGACCGGGCGGCAACGCCACCGGTTACCCCCGCAACCTGACGGTGGGGCAGGATGCCTCGGTCATCATCGGCATAGCCAATCACGAACATCGCGAGGTGCGGTACACCGTCGAGCTCTGGCTGGTGAACATGAGCTTCGTGGACAACGCCACCCAGGTGCACGCCATGTACTTCTTCGATTCCTTCAACGTCACCCTGGAACATACCGACGTGGACCTGGAGGGGGAGTGGCAGCCGCAGTGGGAGCTGCCCTACGATTTCAACGTGAGCATCGAGGGCAACTACAAGCTTTGGTTCCTTCTCTACAAGGACGGCGCGCCGGCGCTTCCCTTCGCTCCCTCTCCGATGATGGATTACACGGGCACCTCCGCCGAGGACCGGATCATCAGGGCGGTGGAGAACGAGGTGCAGAGCCTGAACCTGAACCTGCGGGTGACCGTCTGATCACATGACGCCGAGGTAGCGCCGGTCGTACTCGTCCATCAGCGCGTCGCGATATTGCCTCTCGGAACCTTCAGGAACGACCTGGCGCGCCTTGGCCCTCGACAAAAGCTCGTCGGCCACCAGCTTCCGCTTCGATATCTTCAAACGGCGGACCTCCTCCATGATCTCCTCCAATCCCGCGACCTCCACCAGCTGACCGTTGACCAGGAGCTTCTCGCCTTCGTTGAACGGCAGCCCGGTATCGCAGCCCACGCAGTTGAGTTTGGGATCCTCGCTCATCTCGGTTCGGAAAAATAACGCGAAAAGGGAAAAAAAGGGTTTCGGTCTACAGGAAGTAGAACCGGGTCTTGTGGGTGAGGCAGACGTTCCCCATCTTCTCCAGGCGGTCCAGGACCCCGGAGTAGCGGCGGACCATGACCTTGCCCTCGTCGGGAAGCTTCTCCCGCAGGAGCCTGACCTCGGCCAGGAGCCGGTCGGCGTCCTCTACGGAGAAGATCTTCTTGCTCTCCACCGAGGAGGGGACGCTGGCCACGATGGCGCAGCCATACTTTTGAGCTATACCCGGCAGAGCGCTGTTCTCCGGTCCGAAGGTGCCCATGCAGCCCCGGCCCTCGTCCCAGGACAGCGGGCACTTGGCGCAGGTGGCGGCCATGTCGTCGAAGGACAGCATGTCCCAGCCGGTGAGCCGGTCGTCCTTCCCGGCCCTCTCCATCAGGGCGGGCAGGCGGTCCGCGGGCACCTTGTCCAGGGAGATCCATCCGGTGTAGAGCTTGCGGCTCTCGGCGGTCAGCAGCTGGCGGTCCGCCTCGTTCTTGACCTTCTCCAGGTAGAGGGTCTCCATCTCCGGGTCCAGGCAGTTCCGTTTCAGGAATGCTTCCCAGTCCGCCCCCAGCACCAGTTTGGCCTGGCTTATCGGCACCACCAGGTCGAACTCGGCCAGGTCCTCGAAGCCGGAGACGTCCTTCAGGTTGACCTTCAGCAGGGTGGTCTTCCCGGTCTTGCACAACGCGCTGTCGCTGTCTACCTCGCAAATTGCTATTGAGACTCCCATTAGATCCCTTCCTGCCGCGTATTACAAAAGGGCGGTATATATCGGTTGTCCCCATAACGCTGAAATTGATTTTTGTCTGACGGGACCGGGTTAACGGGTGCTAACTGGCCATGATACTTTTTATATATTATTGAAATTGAATATGTCGGGAGAATGGCAATGGCGGAAACGGACACGTGGCCAATGGCCAGCGGTGATTATGTCCTAGGGGACGAAGCTTCGCCGGTGGCGGTGCTCATAGTCGGCCGGGGAGCGGTGGAGGTCCCGCCGGAGCTTTACCGCATCAAGGGCATCCTGAAGACGGAGAACATCGGACTGGAGAGGGTGGTCGCCAACATCATCTCCAACCCCCGGATCCGGGTGCTGGTCATCTGCGGCAAGGAGGAGTTCGGGCACTTCCCAGGAGCGGCCATCCACGCGCTGATGGAGAACGGAGTGGACGAGCACAGGCGCATTCGGAACACCCGATCGGCCATCCCGTTCCTGTGCGACCTGCCGTTGGAGGCGGTGGAACGCTTCCGCCAGCAGGTGGAGCTGGTGGATATCATGGACGACACGCCGGCGCAGGAGATCGCCGCCTACGACCCTATATATGAGTTCGAGGCGGAGAGCCGGGACCGGCTGGAGAACAAATTGAGGGAACTGGCCGGAAGGACCTTCGAGCCGTTTCCCGGAGAGGCCATGTTCGTTCGTTCCAAGGCCTTCGCCGGGGAGGGCGTAAGCGTGGCCAAACAGCTCCATCTGGCCTCGGACGATTTCATCACGCCGATGCTCCGCCTTCCCTCGGACGGGCTGAACACCGACATGGGAATGGTCCTGCTGGACCAGGAGTTCGGCGTGGTGCTCGAGCCCTTGCAGGGCAGGATCATCACCGTGCCGTCCGTAGAACTGGCCATGAGATTGCGTTCGTATCTAACGGGGTTCTGACATGTACAAGTTCCAAACCGCGCAGCGGGAGATCGAGATCGGCGGGGTCAAGGTCGGAGGACAACCGGGAAAGAGGCGGACCATGCTGGTCGGTTCGCTCTTCTACCCGAGGCATTCGGTGGTGCTCGATCCCCGCAAGGGTGAGCTGGACCGGGCGAAGCTGAACGAGAGGCTGGACAGCTATCTGAACACCATCGAGAGATGCGGCTGCCCCTCCGGCCTGATGCTCTACGCCGAAAGCTGCGAGTCCGCCCGGGCCTACCTGGAGGCGGTGTGCGACAAGGTCCCCGGACCGCTGTTCGCCGATTCCGGCAGCGCCGAGGTAAGGCTCTCCTTCCTCCGCAGCGCCCAGGAGATGGGCGTCCTGGACCGGGTGGTCTACAACACCATCAACGCCGGCCTTTCCGAGGAGGAGACCCAAGCGCTGAGGGAATGCCCGCCGGTGAACGCGGTGGTCCTGGCCTTCAATCCCCGGGGGGACGACGTCAAGGGAAGGATCTACATGCTGGAGAGCGGGGACGATCTGATCCCCCAGGGACTGGTCCCGGCGGCGGAGGAGCTGGGGATACGGAACCTGCTCATCGACACCGCGGTGACCTCGCCGGACCTCAGCGCCGGGTCGGCCCTGCGTTCCATCCTGGTGGCCAAAGCGAAGTGGGGGATCCCCACGGGATGCGCCCTCCACAACGCGGTGGAATGCCTGAGGCTGGATGGGTTGGAAGATCCCAAGGAGGCCCGGCGCAGCGTGGACGCCTCAGCGGTGGCCATCAGCATCATGTCCGGGGCGGACTACGTGGTCTACGGTCCCTTGGAGTACGCCAAGCGGACCATGCCCGTGGCGTCCTTCACCGACAAGATGATGGAGCAGGCGGCCCGGGACCTATAGTTCCATCGAGCATCCCGCCCCCAGCAGCAGGAACCCCGGGAAGCGGTCCGAGAAAAGTTTGGTGGCCGCGAACCCGGTGCAGTGCATAGGGGCCACCTTCTCCAATCCCGCCTGCTTCATCCCGTCCACCGTCCTCAGCAGGAGGTTGGCGTCGGCCTTTCCCAGGTGGAAGCCTCCGGCGGCCATGAGCAGCTTCCGTCCGGTGTGCATGCGGACTTGCGAAAGGATGTTCACCACGCCCGGATGCCCGCAGCCGGTGAGCACCACCAGTCCGTGGCGGGTGGACAGGCACAGGGCCTGCTCCTCCATCACCAGGTCCGGGACCAGCTCGCCGTTCTGTTCTCGATGGAAGGATGACGGCCTTTCGAAATCCGTCCTCCGGAACACCTCCCCGGTGGTGCTCACCCCGTTCGCCAGCTCCTTAGGGCGGTCGTCGTAGGAAGGCGGATGCTCCTTCAGGAGCGAGAGCAGCTCGTCGGACGGCCCTATCTCCTTTCTTACCCCGGAGGCCTCCACGAATCGCCGTCCCTGGAAGGTCAGGGGATGGGTGTGCACCGGTATCCCCTCCCGGAGCAGGAGCGGCAGCGCGCCCAGATGATCGTAGTGGCCGTGGGAGATGAAGACCAGGTCGATGTCCTTCGGCCGGAGGCCGAGGAGGTTCAGGTTGTGGACGAAGGTCCCTTCAGATGAACCGGCGTCCAGCAGGACCCTTTTTCCCTGGTCGGTCTCGACGAGAAGAGAAAGGCCGTGCTCGGCGAGGAAGTTGCCAGGGATTTTAGAAATGGATAAAAAGGGGTTTGAGATGCCTGAACTGTCATCGACCAGGCAGGTAAGGCGCACCTACGCGTCCTCTCCCTTCTTGACGATCTTCAACGCGCTGAAGTTGTAGACGCTCTCCGGGCAGACGGCCTGGCAGTTCTTGCAGGCCGTGCCGAGGCAATGCTCGGTGTTGACGCGGATGAGGAACTTCTTGTCCCCCATGGCAGTGACCTGCAGGGCGCACTCGGGGCATTCCTTCTGGCACTTCTTGCAGCCTATGCAGCCCTCGAAGGAGCCCATGAGATATACGCCAACATCGTCCAGGGTCCTCAGGCCGCGAGCGCCGATGACCGGGATATCCGAGAGCACCAGACGGATGGTCTCCTTCGGGCGTACGATGTCCGGGAGCGGGCGCAGCCCGGCGTGCCTGACCATCTCGTTGTACATTTCCATGGACATGCCCTCGGTCCAGTAGGCAATCTCGTTGACGTAGATGTCCTCGAACACCTTGCTGGTGGCGAACATGATGTGCTTGCTGGATATCGCGTTCGCCACATCCTGCATCTTGTCCAGGCCGTCGTCGTCCACCAGGATGTCGTAGGACATCATCAGGGAGGTGTTGCCGGCCTGCACGGTCTTCTCCAGGACCCGGGGGATGAGGCCCACGGTCTGGGCCTTGATCGGATCGACGTAGGTTCCGGAAGCGCCGGCCATGTACATGGTCCTGATATCCGTGTCGTCCACGCCGACCTCCTCGATCAGGGTGCGGTGCCCGGCGCGGATGGCTCCGATGGCCTTTCCCGCCTCGCGCACGTCCTCCTCGCCGAAGTAGATGCCGTTGGTGAGGTGTATCTTCCGGTCGGGGGTGTTTACGTACGGCAGCTTTATCACGCCGGTCTCCAGCCCGATGGCCATGGCGGCCACGGTGCCGGTGCCGGTTATTCCCCGGGCGACCACGCCGTCCAGGCGCTGCTCCTCTCCAGTGCTGGGGTCCACCAGGGCCGATCTGACCGGGTGCAGCTTGTCGTTGAGAACGATGTTGTACCATCTTCCGTTCTCTCCGAGCACGATGTCGGATATGGCCTGTGGAGCGGCCAGCATGCCGAAGTCGATGGACTGCCCCTCCATGGCCGGTCCGGCGGCGGCGGAGCCGGTGTACAGCTCGCCCTTGTAGAACAGGCCCATCTCAGCGTTGGTGCCGTAATCGGTCACCATGCAGGTCTCCTTCTTGTCCATCAGCCCGGTCTTCATGATCATGGCCAGGGCGTCCGCGCCTATCTCATGGCGGATGGACGGAGGGATGCGGACCTCGGCGGTGCGCTTGACCGAGCTCATTCCCAGCTCCTCGGCCTTTAGGGAGTGGGCCTTGCGCTCGGGGACCTTGACGTTGAGCCTCTTAAGTATGGACTGGCCGGCGAAGGCCAGGTCGCGGATCTCGATCTTCTCGAACATGGACATCTGGGCCGGGTTCCCGCATACCGACACGCGCTCGATCTCCTCGGCCTTGGCGCCCATGGTGGCGATCAGCTTGTCGACCGTCTCGATGACAATGCGGTGCCCCACGTCCGCGCCGTTCTCCATCCAGAAATGAAGATGGTCCATGATGTTGGCCCCGGGAAGCGGGTGCCTCATGGTTATGGCCGTAGCCAGGATCTTGCCTTT
This sequence comes from Methanobacteriota archaeon, assembly GCA_029560215.1. Taxonomy (GTDB): domain Archaea; phylum Thermoplasmatota; class Thermoplasmata; order Methanomassiliicoccales; family UBA472; genus UBA472. The sequence continues at coordinate 28,271 of JAKPZB010000078.1, forward strand.
CTTGTCCAGATCTACCAGGTGCCCCCGGTAACCGCTAGTTCCTAAATCCAGCGCGACTCCCAATGCCATGGATAACCTCGAGGGGAGGAATGCCATCGTCGGATTTATAATACTGTTCCCCTTCATCCCCCCGTCAGAAAGGTAGGCCAGCCTGCGGCCATGGTGGCGTTTATCGCGCCCCGCTCCGGGACAACGGAATTATACCTGAAAGGCCCTTAACGGCGCTAGTGTGATTACATGAGGATCGCCCAGGTGACTGGTTTCTTGGGGAGCGGCAAGACCACCTTCCTGATCGAGGTGGCCAAGGAGCTTAACTCCCGCGGGCTCAAGGTGGCCACCATCGTGAACGACGTCGGCCATATCAACGTCGACCGCAAGTGCATGGAGGTGCACGGCATCGACACCATGGAGATATCCGGAGGATGCATCTGTTGCGAGGTGCAGGGCACCCTCACCACCACGGTGACCAACATCTACATGAGCTACCGGCCGGACGTCATTCTGGTCGAGCCCACCGGCGTGGCCATCCCCCTCGGCCTCAAGCAGGCCGCGGCGGAGACGGTCAAGAAGATGCCCAAGGTCCTGGAGCAGTCGCCGATCGTCACCTTCGTGGACGCCATGCGCATCGACAAGCTCATGAACAACGTCCGCCGGCTGGTCGAGACCCAGATCGTGGAGGCGGACGCCGTGCTCATCAACAAGGTGGACGCGGTGAGCGATGAGCGCCTGCGCCAGGTGACCGAGATGGTGACGGGGCTGAACCCGGAGGTACGGTTGTTCTACGGCTCGTCGCGGACAGGGCAGGGCGTCAAGGAGGTGGCCGACCTGATGGTGCATGGACAGGCGGTCACCTACGACCTCTCGGACGCCGAGGAACGCTTCGACCGGAAGTACGGGGAGTGAACGGATGGACCAGAAGGAAAGACAGCTTCTCACCCACCGCGCCTCGGACGAGCTGGGAAAGTTCTCCATGTGGTTGCGTTTGTACATCACCGACCCCTTGGACGGAGCGCGATCGGAAAAGATGGTCCTGGACCTTATGAACGGAATAACCAAGGAATGCTTCGCCCGGGGGGCAGACATGATCGGGCACGTCAAGTCCTTCCTGACCGCCGAGGGCGGCTCGACCATATCGGTCAGCCTAATCGACCTGGACATCCCGCCGACGGTGCAGAACCGCTTCGACGGCACCATGATGAGCCGGGGCGAGCTCATCGTCCATGTCATCGTGCACGGGATGTGGGACCCCCAGGTCCGTGAGACGTCGCTGGAGTTCACCAAGGGGTTCATGGCCGAGCGCTCCATCGACTACGAAGTGATCAACGACTTCTACGAGAAGGAGAAGCGGGTCAAGGACTGAGCGGGAAAGGATATCTACGGCCCATGCCCATTAGGGCGCATGTTCCCGCGTGAAAGGTTCGAGGCAGCTTTTGAGAAAGCCCCCGCCGACCGACCGCCAATCATGTATCAACATCTCGGGGCGGCGAGGACCGTTCTTAACGCCGCCGGGCTCACCATGCGGGAGGGCTTCCACGACCCGGAGAAGTTCGCCAAGATATGCATCATGGCCCAGCGCATCACCGGCTTCGACAACGTGATGGCCGGATGGGGGGACATTCTGGTCGAAGCGAGGGCGCACGGCACCCGGTGGAGGTGGCCGGAGAAGGACTATTACCCGAGGTCGGACGGCTACGCCATATCGTCCCTGGCCGAACTGGACAAGGTCCAGCCCGTCGATCCCATGAAGGATGAGTTCTGGTCCGTTCCCCTTCGGGCCGCGGGGCTGCTTCAGGAACGCCACGGCAACGAGGTGGCGGTGGTCGGCTGCATCAACGGGCCGATGATGATGAGCGGGGAGATCATGGGTTACGAAAATTTGCTGATGTCCACCTGGTCCGAGCCCGACCTGGCCTCTCAGCTCATGGACCGCATGCTGGAGTCGTCGCGGATGTACGGCGAACACCTCTCAAGGATGGGGATCGGCCACGTGTTCATCGAGGATGGCACCTGCTCGCCGGACGTGAACTCCATAGAGGGACTGCGGAAGTTCGATCTTGGGTATCTGTCCAAGCTAATGGCCTCCTTCCGTTCAAACGGAATAAGGTCCATCGTTCACAATTGCGCGGTCAATCCCTATACAGATGGTTACCTGGAGATGACCATCGAGGCACTGCATCTCACCCCCAAGGCCGATGACCGCAAGGCGGCCTACGACAGATTCCGCTCCCGGACTACGGTGATTGGAGGAATAGACCAGACCTTCCTGCTCTTCAAGGGCACCCCTGCGCAGGTGGAGGCCGAGGTCCGGGGAATGATGAACGATTGGGGCGATGCTCCGGGCTTCATGATCGCCCCGGGATGCGAGATGCCCTTCAAGACCCCGATCGAGAACATCATCGCCCTTAGAGAGGCTGCTGCAAGATGCTACTCCGGGTCGGGCAATGGTTGAACGTTTGTTAAAATATTTACAATCGTTTCATCTCCATTGAATCGAGCCAGTAGTAAATAATTAACCAGTGTTAATGGATGCTCTTCAAACCTTTCGTTACGATAGATTAATGTACAGAAAATTAGATACTCGCAATTAGGTCAGATTCCTACTGGATATAAGGAGGAAGTAATTTGTCCGAAAAATTGACTCCGAGGGACAGGGTATTAGATGCCCTTAAGGGAAAGAAGCATGACAGACCCCCGGTCGCGGTCTTCACTCAGAGCGCTACCATGGGACAGATGGACAGACTCGGTGTGGCCTGGCCGGAAGCCCATTACGACATCGATAAGATGGTGACCTTGGGCGGGGGACAGGCCAAGATCTTTGGGTTCGAGGCCGTCAGGGCTCCGTTCTGCCTTACCGTAGAGGCGGAGAGCCTGGGCATGACCGTTGACAAAGGCCGAAAGGACCGTACCCCGATGGTCAAGGGACACTCCGCGGCCATGGAGGACGAACCGGCCCTCATTGATGTCGGAACCTTCCTGAAGTCGGGCCGCGCGGCTATCGTTCAGAAGGCCGTCACCAAGATGAAGGCGGTCTATGGCGCCGAGTACCCGGTGATCGCCGGGAACACTGGACCGTTCACCCTGGCCGGTCACCTGGTCGGTACCGAGAACTTGGTGCTGTACATCATGGTCGACCCACCTCTAGTGAACAAGTGGGTCGAAGCGGCTAACGTCATATGCAAGGGATACAGCCAGGCCCTGGCGGATGCTGGAGCAGATGTCGTCCAGATGTCCGAGCCTTCCGCTAGCACCGACCTGCTCTCGCCGGATATGTTCGATGATTACGCAGGCAAGTACGTGGCAGACAGCCTGGCCCCGGTCAAGGGAGCCACAGGCGTTCTGCACATCTGCGGCAACACCACCGACATCCTGAACAACATGATCAACACCGGCGTCAAGGCCCTCTCCATCGAGGAGAAGGTCGTCCCGGAAGAGGCGGTCAGGATCGTCAACCACCGCGCCGCACTGATCGGTAACGTCGGTGTGGTCAACCCGCTGCTGCAGGGAACCCCTGAGGACGTCCTAGCCCACGGAAAGCGCTGCGCTGCCGCCGGCTTCGACGTGGTGTCCCCGGGATGCGGCCTCTCCGCCCTGATCAAGGACGAGAACCTGGCCGCCCTGGTCAAGGCCGTAAAGGGCTAAAAGCCCTCAAACCCCCTTTTTCATTTTTCCTTTTTTCTTGCTTTTCCATCCTGGTCGAAGTACCGTCCCTTGAACCATAGCGACAGATTGACCAGGCTTATGAGCGCCGGCACCTCCACCAAAGGTCCGACCACCGCGGCGAAGGCCACCCCCGAACCGATGCCGAAGACCCCTATGGCCACGGCGATGGCCAGCTCGAAGTTGTTGGAGGAGGCGGTGAAGGATTGCGCGGCCGCGTGCGGATAGTCGAAGCGCAGCTTGATGGAGAGATAGAAGGAAAGCAGGAACATCACCAGGAAGTATATCAGCAGGGGAATGGCTATGCGAAGGACATCAAGAGGCAGCTCGACCAGGTACTCGCCCTTCAGGGAGAACATCACCACGATGGTGAACAGCAGAGCGAGGAGAGAGACCTTGCCCATGACCGGCATGAACCGCCCGTCATACCATTCCGGCCCCTTCCTTTTTCTAAGGAAGCGGCGGGTCAGCATCCCTCCGAAGAAAGGTATGCCGAGATATATCAGGACGGTGACCGCGACCTGCACTATGGTTATGTCGACCTCCACCCCCGAGCCGGGAACGAGGGCCTCGGAAAGCACGAACACCAGGAAGTAGGCGTAGAAGGCGTAGAGGGCGATCTGAAAGAGGGAGTTGAGGGCCACCAGGACCGCGGCGTACTCGGAATCGCCCTTGGCCAGCTGGTTCCAGACCAGGACCATGGCGATGCAGCGGGCGATGCCCGTCAGGATCAGGCCGATGCGGTACTCGGGGAGATCGGGAAGGAAGATCCAGGCCAGGACGAACATCAACATCGGCCCGACCAGGTAGTTGAGGAGTAGCGAGACCGAGAACATCCTCTTGGTCTCCGGCATGCGGGTCAGTTTCGGAAGGTCCTCGTACCTCACCTTGGCCAGGGGAGGGAACATCATGAGGATGAGGCCGATGGCGATGGGCAGGGAAGTGGTCCCCACGCTCAGGGAGTCCAGGGCATCGGCCAGACCGGGAACGGCGGTGCCAAGCCCGACCCCTATGGCCATGGCCAGGAAGATCCATACGGTCAGGTACCGGTTCAGGAACGAAAGCTTACCCGAGGCGTTCGACACTGTGTCACCTGCTCGGTAATCGCGGTTCAAAATATATTGAAATATTCTAGGTTTACCAGTTCGGGGATTATCGGACCACGGCCGGTCGGCGGGCCGTGATCGCTGGTAAGTATTTTTAGATCCGGCAACCGGCCCTCATAGGGCATTCATTCCTTGAGCATCTCGACCAGTTCGCCCACCGGAGGGACCTTTCCCATGAACCTGAGCATCCCGTCGATCGCCAGGGCCGGGGTGACCATTATTCCCCGGTCGGTAATGGCATCGATGTCCTCGATCTTGACCACCTCGGCCTTAATCCCGGCCTGGTCTAGGGCCTCGATGACGTTCCTTTCCAACCTCTTGCATTTGGCGCATCCGGTACCGAACACCTCAATCTTCACGATCTTCAACCTCCGATATAGTGCGAGAACATACCATCATCCTGTTCATCCTGCTAACGCTCCGAATATCATACCGGCGACGGTGGACATCAGTACCACCAACAACGCATACGCCACCGTCTTCTTCACGCCCATGATCCGTCCCAAGACCACCAGGGAGGGGGCGCTGATCGTTGGACCTGAAAGGAGGAGGGCAAGGGCGGGACCGGCGGCCATGGCCCCGGTGGAATAGCCGAAGGTGGTACCGATTATGGGAACCTCCAGCAGGGTGGGCATATAAAGTATCGTGCCAAGGATGGAAGCGAGCAGGTTGGCCGATGGTGAATTATCCCCCAAATACGGAGAGAAGGTCTCTGGAGGAAGGAAATATGCCAGGACGCCTACGGCGAATGTCCCGACGAGCAGAATCGGCACTATCTTCTTGGCCAGGTCCCATGTCTCCATTCCCCAGTCGGTGATCTCGTCCCTCTCGAAATGATATATCGCCAGATAGGCCACCAGAAGGGTCAACGCATACACCATCGGCAACTTAACAAGCCAATCCAGCGGTGAAGCGCCTATCACCAGGATGAGGATCAGGAGGGAGAAGAAGCTGAGGATCACCCATTTCGGCTTTTCCTCCCCGCTCGATGGCAGCTTGAACTCGCCTTTGGGCCGCTCATTGCGGAACAGACCGGCCATGATCAGTCCCACCAGCATCGACATGCCTATCGCGGCGATCGCCCTGGCGATCCCAATATCGTAGCCGAGCACTTGGGCGGTGTAGATGATGGCCAGGACGTTTATACCCGGTCCGGCGAACAGGAAGGTGATCGCTGGACCCAATCCGCTCCCTTTTTTATAGATGCCAGTGAAGAGGGGCAGAATGGTGCAGCTGCACACCGCCAGCACCAGGCCGGATATGGAAGCCACCGGATATGATATGTATTTCCGGGTATGTGGACCGAAGTACTTCAGGATGGCCTCCTTCCTGACAAAGGCGGCGATGGCACCGGCGATGAAGAACGCCGGTATCAAGCAGGTGAGGGTGTGCTGGGAAACGTACTCGATCAATCCATCGATGCCGCTCCGCAACGCCCCCAACAAAATGTCTTCCGTCGGACCACCTTCAATTTCAAATTATTTTGTAATGGCATTCGATAGATAATAAATATTATTTAAAATATTCTAGAAACAGTTTGCCTCATATACAGTATCCAGTGCGCGTCGCTCCGTTGGAAAGGCGGCGAGGTGACGGTAATCTTCGTTACTTCTTCTTCCCCTTGGGCGCCGGGTCCCCGGTAGCCCGGGCGACGATATCAACCCAGGCGGTCTGCTCCCCTTCCACGTTGTCCCCGCCGAAGAACTTGTTGTGATAGACATCGCTGCGCACCCGTATGTTCTCCGCCCCCGCCTCGTAGACCTTGTTCCGCACGTACTCCTCGGCCTGCCGACGGGCGGAGCTTATAGCCTGCTCGACATGACCGTAGGTGGTCGGCGTTCCGAAGGGGCCCAGCACGAAGAACACGTTGTCCATGTTCGGGAAGACCTGGGCGGTGACCGTTTCGGATATCTGGCTGCAGACGGCCCCCACCGCGTTGCCGACATCGTGGTCCTTGGGCATGATCACCTTGACGTTCATGCGCTTCTCGAGAGGAGGCATGTAGATATGGGTCGGCGCACCGATGCCTACCAGGGGCCGGTCCAGTCCGGTATGGGAGGTGATGCTGCTATTATGGTTGCCGTTCACCGTCGACCTCAAGAGGTAGTTGAAACCAGTCGTGCCTTCCATATCGCCCGACTCGTCCAGCACCACCTTGCGCATGACCTCTTCGCCCACCCGGGTGATGAACTCCTGCTGGAAGGATTCCACGTAGTCCTCGAAGGATTTGTGCGCCCAGTTGGCCATGAACTGCACGCCCAGGCGGGCCGCCTCCACGTCAAAGCGGTCGAAGTACCCCTGCACGTGCATGAAATCCGTGGCGGTGAGCCCGGTCATCTGCAGGAAGCCGCGGTCCTTGAGATGCTTGACCACGTCCCGGTAGGTGTAGACCTCGGGATTGCCCAGCCGGACCTCCTCCAGGGTGCTGATGGGATGGGCTTTGACGAACTCGTAGACCGCCCTCTCCTTAGGGGAGAGCTTGGTCACCGCCCTATCCACGTGAACATAGTAGTTCGTCTCGCTGGTGGAGTTCATCTTCTCCTTGAGCCCCGGATAGGACGCCGAGGCGACCGACAGCGGCACCACCCGTTCCGGTCCGATCTTGAAGTTGCCCCGCTGATCGGACTCCACGTGGGAATCCCCTCCCAGACCCACGGTCCAGATGTCGATGGCCCGAACCCGGGTGCGCCAATGGCCGACGGTGGCCCCTTCCTTGGAGATGCGGGGGAACCCGTCATCCAGATAGGCGATGTCCGTGGACGTCCCGCCGATGTCCACCACGATGAAGCTTTCTTCCTTGCAGAGAAGCTTGCCGCCCATCAGGCTGGCCGCCGGCCCGGACAGGATGGTCTCCACCGGCCTCTCCCGGGCCTTATCGATGTTCATCAGCGTCCCGTCGCCCTTGAACACCAGGATGGTGGCATCGACGCCCCTTTCCTTCAAGGAACGTTCCACGCCGTCCAGGAAATCGGAGATTATCGGCAGCAGGCGAGCGTTCAGCACCGCGGTGACGCTCCGTTCCGGAACCCCCAGCTGGGAAGTGAGATGATGTCCCAGCACCACCGGGAGCCCGGTGCGTTTCTTGATCATGCGGGAGGCTTCCAGCTCATGCGCGGGATTATAAACGCTGAAATGGCTGGAGACCACGAAGGAATCGACCTCCTCCTTCATCTTATCCACCGCCTGCTCCAGAGCTTCGGTGTCCAGGGGCGCCAGCTGCTGGGCCCAGACCCCGTGACCACCCTTGATGTAGGCGTCCATGTCGGCGCCCGAACGGTAATCGCCCATGGGCGTCCAGCCGATCCCGATGTGCCCGACCTTTCCTCCCTTTCCGGTGAGGATGGAATTGGTGGCCAGCGTCGTGGATAGCCCTACGAACTGGATGTCCGCCCGGTCGAAGGCGTCGCTCGCCAACGCTTCATCGATAGCCCCAAGTATACCTATAGATAGATCATGATAGGTGGTCTGGGACTTGCCCTTGGACAGAACCTCCAAGGTGTCCATGTCCACGACAGCCGCGTCGGTGTATGTCCCACCGGTGTCCAGACCCAATCCCAGTCGTCTCGTCGCCATGTATATCCCTGGGGGATGCACGAGACCGGGATTTAAGAATTCTCTTACTCTCAAAGCAATATGGCGATGGGGAGCAAGAGCAGAACGAAGGCCGCCGCCGCGGTGCCGGCCAGCTTGAACCTCCCGGTCACCCCTTTCGTCCTGGCCCAGCAGAACATGGTGATGATGGAGAGGAGAGCCATCTGGAGGCCGCCCAGCAGGACGTACTTTTCCCCCACGCCGCTGAAGTCGTCGATGCGAATGTTAACGGCCATCAGGATGACCGCCAGACCTTCCAGGGCGATGAACGCGGTCGCCACCAGGAACGCTGAGGACGTGATGCGCCTGGGCCACTTGCTCAGCCCTGGGTGGGTGGAGACCAGCCAGGCGATGATGGCGATCATGGAAAGTACCAGCAGCTGGACGCCGGCCAGGCGGAAGGTCCTCTCCAGGATCGTTCCCAGCCCTTCTATGTAGGTGTTGGCGGCCAGGGCCATGGCGAACACGCCCTCGAACGCCAGCATGGAGAGGGCGAAGGTCGGCAGGAACACCTTCGGGTAATGTCGGTCTAGCGGTTCCTTGCGCACCTTCCAGAGAACGGGAGCTATCAATCCTAGAGCGAAGAGCTGGGAGACCCCGGCCACCACCACCACCTTGATCACGCTACCCACTCCGTCCACGGCCACCGCTCCGACGTAGAAGGTGGCGAATACGCAACCGGCGGCGATCGTTCCTCCCAGGACGGTCATGGCCACCAGGCTGGGCCAGCCGTTGAGGAACTTGGGCAGCTTGGGGGCCAGCCAAGGATCGTAGGCCAGGGTCCAAAGGATGAACGTCAGCAGGCCGAGCGTCATCAGGACCAGGCCGCCGTTGGATATGGTGCTCTCCTGGAAGCCGGTGACCCCGATCACCCGGGTGGTTCCAGCTATTCCGTAGGCGACCAATCCCTCCACGGCTATCAACGCGGCGGCGATCTGCCCGAACGAGTCGGTCAGCCAGTTCTCCGACCTAATACTGCGGAGCCGCCACAGACGCAGGGAGATGATGCCGATGCCGAAGAGCTGCCCTCCCACCAGCACTATCCATTTCTTTCCGACCCCTCCGAAGTCGGTGATGAACACGTCTCCGGCCAGCACGGCGATGGCGATGCCCTCCACCGCCACCAGCCCCATGCCCAGATAGGCGAACAGGCTCAGAAGCCTGATCAGGATCGGTCTCTCCAGGTCGGGGAAGGCCATCGTGAAGGCCCAGACCGCGGTGATGAAGACCCCCAGGACCGCCAGCTGAACGGCCGCCAATTGGAAGGTGGAGGCCATGATGGTCCCGACGCCGTCTATTCTGGTCACATCGGCCAGGCTGAGAGCGAAGAAGCCCTCGAAGGCGATGGCCCAGCCCAACAGGATGCCCGACAATGTTCGGTTGGATACGCCCTTCATTCACTCCCCCGATTTCTGAAGATACCTCTCTCTTCGATTATACAAGTTACGCAGTCAATCTGAACCGGCGGAACCATGGACGCGTTCCCCGGCGGTGCTCGTGATGGTTCCTTCTCCGCCAGCGGCGGATGTCCTCATGTAAAGGTCGTTGATGGTCTCGAGCGACCTCTGGCCTTTCGGGGTGAGCGCGTAATCGCCGCGGCCGCCTCTCTGGAACACCATGCCGGTGCCGGTGAGCCTCTGCAGATGGAAGAGCAGGTTCCCTCCTCGCAGATTGGTCAGGGAGGAGAGCTCGGTGAACGAGCGCTGCGATCGGCTCAGCGCTTTCATGATCAGCATGCGCTGGGGGTTGGACAGCGGTTCGAGGATGTCCCGAACGATGATCTCCTCGGGCATCAGGTCGATGCTGTCTCTGATCTCTTCCTTGCTGCGGTAGAGCCCAAGCTGCCGCATCAGTTCGGTCTGGTCCTGGAATAGGGAACCGACCTCCCGGAAGCATCCATCGCACCTTCCCGCCACGGCTTGGGACCTCAGGGATTCCAACTTTTCTGATTGCCGGTCGAGGTCCTCCTCGGTCACCCTCGGCCGGTCGAGCAGGCTGAGGTTCTCGTCAAGGAGCTCCATGAACCTCTGACGACACTCCGGCCGCATCTCGCATCTCTTGGCCATACCCGCGTCCAGCCGGCTCGCCGCCTTCTGCCGCGCCTCGTCTCTTAGCAGATCGAAGACCTCCGGCCGTCGGAGCTCGGAGCCCTGAGAGCTCCTCAGCAGGGCGGTTATGTAACGAAGCTCCAGCCCCATCTCCTCCACCTTCTGTTTGAGCTGAACTATCTCCTTACCAACGGCATCCTCGTGGACGGTCATTTCGCACCGATACATGATAATGACCAAACGGTATAAGATTATGCACCGATATTTTTATTGATTAAATATTATTTTTATAAAAGGTCATAAAAAAAAGGAATTGGGGGCAGTGCCCCTTTAGTGCTTCAGGAGCCTGATCGCTTCGCGAACGGCTTCGTTGGCGTCGTAGCCCCAGCCGTCTGCGCCGATGCTCTTGGCAAAGTCCGCAGAGGTGGCGCCGCCACCGATCATGGTCTTTACCTTTCCCTTCATGCCGCCCTCGGCCAGCATCTTCTCGATCTCCTTCATGCCCGCCAGGGTGGGGGTCATCAGGGTGGAGGTCGCGACGATCTGAGCGCTCTCGTCCTTGGCCTTCTGCACGATGTCCTTCAGGGGCACGTCGCGGCCGAGGTCGAAGATGGTGTTGCCAGCGCCGGTCAGCAGGGCCTTGACGATGTTCTTGCCGATGTCGTGAACATCTCCCTCGACCACGCAGAGGACGATCTTTCCGGCAGCCTCAGCGGAGGCGGTGTCCAGCTTCGGCAGGGCCAGGTTCAATCCCTGGTACAGGGTCTGGGCGGACAGCAAGACCTGGGGCAGGAAGTACTCCTTCTTCTCATACTTCTCGCCGACGATCTCCATCGCCTTGCTCAAGCCGTTGAAGATGATCTCCTTGGCGGAGACTCCAGAGTCAAGGAGCTTCTGGGTCTCTCCCTTGGCTTCCTTGATCCTCCCCTTAACCACTATGTCAATCAATGCGTCCATGTTTGCCATTTTATTTTCCTCCAAAGAAGTTTTCTGCGTCCAAATTTCAATCGAGACTAATAAACCCTTGGATGGATGGATGAGACATCCATACTATCCTTAGTGGATGGATTATTCATCCATGAATTCGTGCCATGCACTATTGTTAAGGCCGTTTAATTACATTATATTCATGCGTTTTTGTAAATAATTTCGCCGCATGACGCGCACCGGCCTTCGATCGTCCGGTCGTCGATCTCGGAATATGATGGGCAGAACTTGCTGAGGCGGTTGCCTTCATAGACCACCTTCTCCGAGACCTCCGTGGCCGCCCTGCCGATGACCAGAGAACTGCATCCTGGGCAATATGTCTGATGCTCGTCGCCCTCCACCATTCCGCTCAGGTAAACGAACCTCAACCCCTGCGAGATCGCCCTGGCCTTAGCCTCCCTCATCGGCTGCATTCCGGTCGGCTGAAGATGAGAGAGCCGGTGGGCGGGCATGAAACGGTATAGGTGAATCGGCACTTCCCTTCCCAAGCCCGCCGCCCAGCCGAAGAAATCGTTCAATTCTTCCTTCCCGTCGTTCAACCCGGGGATGATCAGATAGGCCAGCTCGAGATGCCTTCCGCCTTCGCGGATCATCTGGCAGGCTCGCAGCACTGGGGATAACGTCCCTCCGCAATTGACCCTATAGAATTCATCTCTGAAGCCCTTGACGTCCACCTTGAAAACGTCCACCGATTCCAGGAGATCCTTGAGCGGCCCCGTCTCCACGTAGCCGTTGGTGTTCATCATGATGTAGAGATGGCGTTCCTTGGCCAGCCTGCCAGTGTCGATGATGAACTCGCTCCAGACCACCGGCTCGTTGAAGGTGAAGGCGATCCCCTGCACCTTTTTATCCAAGGCGAAGGAGACCAGCTCCTCGGGGGACGTCACTGGCTCGCTCCGCCCCTCAGGACCCGACGAGGCCAGGGCGGCGTTCTGGCAACAGTCGCAGTCCAGATTGCAACCGAAGGTGCCTACGGACAACAACTTGCTGCCCGGGCGGTAATGATAGATTGGTTTCTTCTCGATCTGGTCCACCGCCTGGGCGCAGACGCGGCCGTAATTGAGGGCGAACAATGCACCACCGATAACCCCGCGGGTCCGGCACTTGCCCAGACCGCCCTCGGGAATGGAACAGCGATGAGGGCACAGGCCACAGACAAAGCTAATCCCCTCTGGAACGCCCCACCTCGCCGGCCGAACCCCGCCATTAGACCCTGGATCAATAATCGTCATCCTCGCTTTGGGATGCACCACAAACAGGGCATTTGTCTTGGTTCTTCTTCAAGATACATCCACAGACGATGCACTCCACCAAACTAACCCTCTGAAAAATATAGTGGTTATGACGGTAATTAATTTTCGGTCCGAATCATAAAATGGGGAAGGACCGGAACCGTTCGTCGGCGGGACGCTAATCCATGCCGGCTACGGTGAGGGATAGGCCTTTCTTCAGATCGTAGGCGGGGGCGTATCCCAGCATCCGGCGGGCCTTGGAGATGTCGGCGAGGGAATGCTTTACGTCGCCCTTTCTCTCTTCCTGGTGGACGATGTTCCCCTCTTCCTTCCGGTCCAAAGATCTCAGGACCAATGAGGCCAGCTGGTTGACCGTGACCTTCTCCTGATTGGCCACGTTGAACACCTCGCCGTGATGCCTCTCGTCCATCGCCGCCAGTATGTTCGCCTGCACTACGTCCTTGACGAACACGAAGTCCCTGGTCTGCTCCCCGTCCCCGTAGATGGTGAGCGGCCTTCCGGCCTTGGCCGCGGATATGAAGCGCGGGATGACCGCGGCGTAATCCGAGCCGGGGTCCTGCCGAGGTCCATAAACGTTGAAGTAGCGCAGGCTGCAGGTGGGCAGTCGATAGTTGAGCCAGAAGTTGCGGCAGTACATCTCCCCGGTCATCTTGGTCACCGCGTACGGGGATATCGGGGCGGGCAGATCGTCCTCCCGCTTGATCTCCGAGGGCGCGTCGCCATAGACGGCGGAGGAGGAGGCAAAGACCAACTTGCGCACCTTGGCGTCCCGCGCCTCCATCAGCACCCGGAGCGTACCGCACACGTTCACCTGGTTACTGGAGATGGGATCGTCCACGCTCCGCGGAACGGAAGCGATGGCCGCGTGATGGAAGACGTAATCCACCCCTTCCATGGCCCCGCGGACCGTGTCGATGTCCCTGATGCTCCCGTTGATGAGCTCGACGTCCATCCCGTCCAGGTTGTTCCGCTTCCCGGTGGTCAGGTCGTCCAGGACCAGCACTTCGTTCTCCTCGTGGAGCGCCTGGGCGATGTTGGAACCTATGAAACCGGCTCCGCCGGTTATGAGCACCCTCTTCCGCTTGATGGTTGGCATGGACGTAAAGGGAAAACCATGGACGCTCTTGAACCTATGCCCTCCGACGACCCTTCGACTGGTCCCGGACCTTGCCCAGCCGGATGAGCCCGATGTCGCTGCAACCGAACACCAGAGCCTCGCCCATGTCCACCTCTCGGAGCCCCGGGGATAGGACATCTCCGGCCAGGAGGGTGCTGACGTCGTTCCCGGCGGCCAGGGGACTGAAGGCCGGCAGCACCAGCACCTCCGCCTGCGGATGATAGAGGAAGGCTGGAAGTTTAACGTATCCTCCTACGCCGTCGAACAGCCGGGCCGAGGGATGTTCGTGCCCCTGCACCAGCGGTCGCCCGGGTTCGGTGAGGTGACCGTGCGAAAGGTGCACGCCGTCGATCACCGCTTGGTCAACCAGCTCCAGGCCCAGGCGGGAGGTGATGGTGGCCAGGTAGTTGTCGTGATTGCCGCGGACCACGGTCAGCTCGGCCAGCGAACCGAGATGCTCCAGCATTTCCCGCACCTGCGACCACTCCTGGTCCAGGTTGCGGGAGAACTCGTGCTTGAGGTCCCCCAGCACCACGATGCGCTTGGGATGATGTGCGCTCACCACCTCGTCGATCCGCCGCCTCATCTCCCTGGCCTGGGCGCGGGGGAGCTGCATGCCCTCCAGCTCCAGGCTGGCCTCTATGCCCAGATGAAGGTCCCCCAGCAACAATGTCCGGGAGCGCATCAGCATCGCGCAACGTCCGTTGATCAGACGGAGGTCGGGCGCGACATCGAGGTGCTGCATGCCTTCCCGAAGGTCGCGGGAGGATATCAATCCCTTGCCCATTTTCGAAGCTGGGGGCGATAGGATATTATACGGACGCTCCGCTGAAAGGATGATGATCAGGCGCACCTTCCTTCTACTTCCGGGCATCGGACAGCTGAAGGAGCGCAGGCTCTGGGAGACCGGCGTGCTCTCCTGGGAGGATTTCTTCGACCGAAGGCATCTGGCCGGCATATCGGACCGCCGGAAGGGGGACCTGGACCAGGAGCTGGGGACGGCCAAGGAGCTTTGGGACCGGGGACGGACCGAATACTTTACCAGACTCCTTCCATCAGGACAGCATTGGCGCATGTACCGCCGCCTGAAGGAAGATACCGCCTACCTGGACATAGAGACGAACGGACTGGGACCTGGCGCCATCATAACCATGATCTCCGTGCATCGTAACGGTGATACCACCACTCTGACCAGGGGCATGGACCTCAACGCGGAGAATTTGACCAGAACGCTGGACGGGACCAAGATGCTGGTCACCTTCAACGGCAGCACCTTCGATCTGCCGATGATCGAAAGGGAGTTCCCCTTCTCCGTTCCCAAGGTCCCTCATTACGACCTCAGGCACGCCTGCCCCAAGGTGGGATTGTCCGGAGGGCTGAAACAGGTGGAGATACTTCTCGGCTACCGCCGCCCGCAGGAGGTGGCCTACGTCACCGGAGAGGAGGCGGTCTATCTCTGGCACCTCTGGGAGCGGAAGGGGAACGAGAACGCCCTCAAGCTTCTGCGCCGTTACAACCAGGAGGACACCAGGAACCTGGAGCAGCTGGCCGAGGTGGTTTACGGTAGGCTGGAGGAGAGATCGCTCGCGGGGTGCGGCAGATGACCGGCGACGCCCAGGCGTTCCGGGAGAGGGCGAGAAGCCTGGCCGACCGGGTAAGGAACGCCGGTTCCGTGGCCATATTCTCGCACATCGACGCGGACGGCGTCTCCTCGGCGGCCATCGCCTATCGCGCCGTGGAAAGATTGGGATTTACCCCCAAGGTTCATTTCCTGAAATCCATGAGCGAGAAGGACATCAAGCTCATCAACTCCTGCCCCGAGGAACTGGTTTGGATATGCGATCTGGGCGCTGGGTCCTACAAGCAGCTGGATGGCTCCCGGTGCATCATCACCGACCATCACCACATCTTCGGCAGCGGACAATCGTTCCTGGAGTTCTTCGGGGGGATGGAGAACATGCTCAATCCCCTGGAGTTCGGGTTCGAAGGCTCCACCCACCTGAGCGGGGCGGGCTGCACATACTTCGTGGCCAGGGAGCTCGATCCGGCCAACGCGGACCTGGCCTATCTGGCCATCGTGGGCGCGGTGGGCGACCTGCAGGACAAGAAGGCCCGAAGACTGGATGGTCCTTTGCACGCCTCGATCATCGAGGACGCCCGTAGCGCCGGGACCCTCAAGGTGGCGGAGAACGACCTGCCATTCTTCGGCTGGGTAACCCGGACCGCGGTGGCCATGATCGCCTTCTCCAACGACCTCAAGGCCATCGGATACGAGTGCACGTTCAACGATGTGAACCAGCTTTTCAAGGAACAGAAGGTGAGCACCTACCGCGGCCGGCGCGAACCGTCCATCAAGGACGAGAACTTGAGCAAGTTCTACAGCTGGTCGGAGCTCAGGAAGGACGATCGGAACAACATCATCGACGCCCTCAAGATATCCCTTCTCAAAAAAGGCAAGGACCCGGTCCAACTTGTGAACATGATGGGTGACGTCTACCTCTTCCCCAGGTTTCCCTTGGGCTCGGCCAGCCGGGAGGCCAAGGAGTTCGCCACCATGCTGAACGCCTCCGGCCGATACCTTCATTCCAAGAGCGACGCGGCTCCGCTGGAAGGGCTGACCGAACCGCAGATCGCGGTGGAAGGGGAGGAAGCGAGCGGGGGGTTCCAAGGAGAGCTGATAATCAAGGCCTGTCTGGACCCGGTGACCTTCTCCTCCGACGCCATGGCCAAGCTGGGGAATCACCGCGATAATCTGAAAAAGGGGATGGAGGAGATCCATTCCATAGTCGCCCTGGACCACATCCAGTACATCAAAGGCCGGATGGACAGCCTGGAGAACAAGAACAGGGCCAAGTACACCCTGAACGCCGAGGATACCATACTGGGGATCATCGTGGGCATGGTCCTGGACCAGAAGCCCCGCGCCGACGAGTCCCGCTTCTCCGTACGCGAGGATATGCCCCTCATCGCCATGGCCGAGGTCTCGGACGATGGCGACGACCTCGCCGGGGACGGAGCTGTCCAGGGCAAGCGGGGTAGCCCGGGGGAAAGGATCAAGGTGTCCGGCCGGATGAGACGGGAGCTGGCAGAAAAAGGCGTACACCTGGGAGAGGCGATGAAGCAGGCCGCCCTGAAGGTCAAAGGCGTGGGCGGAGGGCACAACGTCGCCGCAGGCGCCACCGTCCCGAAACGAAAGATAAAGGCCTTCCTGGAGGCCCTGGATAAGGAAATTGGCGAGCAGAAGGCCCGCTTCAGCCCATCAGGGCGACCATGATGGCCTTCTGGGCGTGCAGGCGGTTCTCGGCCTGGTCCATCACTACGGAGGCCGGGCTGTCGATGACCTCGTCGGTGATCTCCATCCCCCGGTGCGCTGGCAGGCAGTGCATGACTATGGCCTTCTTATGGGCCACGGACATCAGGTCATCATTGACCTGATAGGGCTTGAAGATCTTCTCCCGCAGCTTCTGCTCCTCCTCCTGGCCCATGGATACCCATACGTCCGTGTACACCACGTCCGCGTCCTTGACCGCCTCTTTGGGGGATTCCACGACCTTCAGCTTGCACCCGTTCTTCTTGGCGATGGCCTTGGCCTTCTTCAACACCCCGGGGTCCGGTTCGTACCCCTTGGGGCAGCCGCAGGAGAGGTCCATCCCGACCATGGCGCAGCCGAGCATCAGGGAGTTGCAGACGTTGTTACCGTCGCCCACGTAGGCCATCTTGATTCCCTTCAGCTTGCCCAGGTGCTCCTTGACCGTCAGCAGGTCGGCCATGATCTGGCAGGGATGCTCGAAGTTGTCCAGGCCGTTGATGACCGGGACCGTCGCATGCTTGGCCAGCTCCATGACCATGCTGTGCTCGTACGCCCGGTACATGATTCCGTCAACGTAACGGGAAAGAACCCGGGCGGTGTCCGCCACGGTCTCCCCCCGGCCCATCTGCAGGTCCTTGGTGTTGAGCGTGACCGCGAAACCACCCAGTTCGATCATCCCCACCTCGAAGGAGACCCTGGTGCGGGTGGAGGACTTCTCGAATATCATGGCCAGGACCTTTCCCTTCAGCGGCTGGTCGTCCAGGTCCCGCTTCTTCTTCATCTCCTCGGCCGTCCTCAATATGTCCAGGATATCGTCCTGCACGTCCAGCATGGTGGTTAGGTCCCGCTTCATCTCTCGCACCGTCTTTAACATTCATCACGGCGATGATATTGCTATCGCCGGGGTGCTGTAGGATTCCGCCCTCCATAATAAAGGGGATGATTCGAAATCAACAAAGCCGCAGTTTTATGTCCCTTGACGGTCGGCATCCCTCGTGCTTCAGCTGATGGACGGGGTTCAGGGAAGCAGTCCGTAGCCGAAGGGCAGGAAGGAGAAAAGGAAGAAGTTCAATATGCCGTGCATCAGGGCCACCAGACCGAGACTGCCGGTCCGCTGGTAGGCGTAGGCGAGGACCAGTCCCACGCCCAGTACGAAGATCAGGTAGGGAACGCTGTGGTAGCCCGAGTGCATGATGGAGAACATCAGGGCGGAGACGGCGATACTCACATGTTTTCCATATTGCTTATCCACCGAGCTTTGCAGCAGTCCGCGGAAGATGAGCTCCTCCCCGAAACCGACGAACACCACCATGACCAGGAAAAGCTTGCCGAGGTCCAGGGGGCCCAGGTCGTGGACCAGCGCCGAGTTGCCCAGAACGAAATGTTCCAGGTTGGCCACCAGGTAGCCGAAGATGATGGCTATCAGCAGGTATTCCCACTTCCATTTGACCTCCGGCCGCAGCCCGTGGCCGTTGAGGAATCGCACCAGGTTGCGCCAGTGGAGCTTGTCGGCGTCCACCACCGTCTGCCTCCAGACGATGTAGCCGGCCAAGATGATCGGGGCGTACACGAAGGGCATCCAGAGCAGCGTTTCGGTGAAGAACACCGGCATCCCTATGTTCAGCACCCGCAGCAGGGAGACCAAGGCGAAGGACTGGTAGAGGAGCATGCGCTTCTCCACCCAGATCGGGAGTAGTATGCATGCGAAGATGTTCAGGGCGTGCAGACCTAGGCAGGATTCGACCGAACCGTCGAAGTAGAAGGCCTCGGCTACCGCGATGATGATCATTGGAAGCAGCAGCCCGACCTTGTCCCGCATCCGCCCTTCATCGAGGGCGAATGATTAATTACTATCGTCTGGTGATTCGAAAAAAAATAAAAAAAGGAGGATTGGTCATCGTCAGCGGTGATCAGGCGCGGAGGAAAAAAATGTTGCCGTTGACTATGACAAAGTTCGGCTGGCCTAGGTTCTTCTTCACTTGTATCACCTCTTTAGTGAATTCTTATCGGTATAATCGCATTTGAACGATGATTGAAATAATATTTAATCATTATCTTGCTACTACAACGCTAAAAAATGATTTTAGTGGTGCAAAATGACCGAGATAGGTGTCGAACAGATCAAGGTGCTGTCGGACCAGAACCGCCTGGCCATACTGTCCTTGCTTGCCATCAGAGAGATGACCACCACTGCCATATCCGATCTCCTGGGACTGAGCGTGCAGAACGCCCAGTACCACATCAAGAAGCTGCTGGAGGCCGGTCTCATCGTGCCCACCCGCACCGAGCTGGTGGGGAACCTGGTGGAGAAGTACTATCGTTCCGCCTTCGAGCCAGGGATCATGGGCGACGCCGCCGGCGTCAGCTCGGTGGATATCGCGGAACGCCTGAACATCGTCTTTGCGGCGCTGGGCGCCATCAAAGGCATCCTGAACCGCGGCATACGCACCATGGACGAGCGGAAGGAGTACTTCATGAACGTGGCCGACCGCCCGAACTATCCCTTCGGGGCGAACTACGTCATCCTGCCGGTGAGCGATTCCGCCGCGCAGGAGGCGGAGAAGCTGATCTCCGATCTCGACGACCGTCTCAAGGAGCTCTCGGACAAGCATCCAGAGGAGGGGAAGCCCAAGTTCGCCATCCTCTATTCGGTGTTCCCCTTCGAGTGAGAGGGCGAATATTTATTAAGCTTGACGCAATGCTGAAATCCCATCATGGCCGGGATGGGGTAGCCTGGTTATCCTTGGGGACTGTGGATCCCCGGACGCGCGTTCAAATCGCGCTCTCGGCCCCTTTTTCATTC
>JAKPZB010000129.1 GCA_029560215.1 Methanobacteriota archaeon
GAAATCACCTAACCGGC
This sequence comes from Methanobacteriota archaeon, assembly GCA_029560215.1. Classification (GTDB taxonomy): domain Archaea; phylum Thermoplasmatota; class Thermoplasmata; order Methanomassiliicoccales; family UBA472; genus UBA472. The sequence goes on from JAKPZB010000129.1 coordinate 18, forward strand.
TTCTCCTTCCTCCCCCTGACCAGTTCGTTCAGGGAGACGTTGTTCACCTGGATGACCTTGTATCTGACCCCGGGAATGTCACCGTAGGAACGACCCATCCTTCCTCCGATGCCTTCCACAAGGACCTCGTCATGTTCGTCGATGAAGTTGATCGCGCCGTCGCCGACCGCGAAAGCGGTGATCTGACGGCCGTTCTTGATCAACTGGACCTTTACGCACTTTCTGATGGCGGAGTTAGGCTGCTTGGCCTCGATACCGACCTTCTCCAGCACGATACCTTTTGCCTGAGCTGCACCCTCGAGCGGATCGGACCTTTCCTTGAGCTTCAACAGGCGTCTCTTGTAAGACCTGTCGCTCCACCTGGACTTCTGCCGATCGTTCCTCAGCTTTCTGGCAGTGAATAATCCTTTTGCCAAATATTTCACCTCTAAATCAGGAGCACCGCACCTATTACCGATTTTGTATATAAGAATATGGGATTATGAACGTAGGTCAAACCATCATGCTGGACGGTATTGGGGCATTGTGGTTTGCTGCTCATTTCGACCTAGGATATGTAGGACGTTTCGGGCCCCTTCCGGCCGGGAGGCACGGGCTTCAGTACTCTTACCAGGCGCCCGGCGCCGTCATAGCCATAGACTATGTAGTAGAATAGCCACCAGTTATTTAGCTCCAGCATGAGGTAGCGGACCCTCATCGCCTCCGAGCGGGGGGCCATGACCACCAGGCGGACCTTCTTCCTCAGGATGTCCCGATAGGCCAAGAGACGGCCCTTCTCCTGCCATGAATCGGCGGTCTCGATTATTTCCTGTCCGATGAGCGAACCCTGATAGAAGACGTCGATCAGTCCGCGCCCCGCATCGTCCACCAAGAAATGGGTGGCTATGTCAGGATGGGGCAGTTCGTCCGCTATCTCCCGCAGGCGCCTCTTGGCCACCTTGAACACCAGGTCATCGGCCACGAAGGGAAATGAGGAAGCGGTGGGAGATAATGCTTTCCAGGGCGCTCAGGCCCTTCCCCGGGACTCCCCGCGCACCAGGGCGGTGGCCACCAGATGCGCCAGCCGGACCGGTTCGGGCAAACATCCGCGAATAGTGCAGCGGCGGACCATGGCATCGGCCTCCCGTTCCTCGACGCCCTCCGAGGTCACGAACACCAGGCCGTCGGGCACCTGTACCGGGCGGACCTGGTTTTGAGAGATCGCCTCGAAACGGCGCTCCCAGTCCGGGAAATGAGCCATCAAGGCCGAACGAATTGCATCCATATCAGGCCGGTCCCGGGAGATGGTCAGCACCGGAACGCCTAGGTCTTGGCTCAGGGCTCGGACGTCGACCACGTTGAAACCGCCCAATGCGGCACCGTCCAGCATGACCATGCGAACCTGTTCGGAGAAACGGGAATCCCGGACCATGCGGATTATCGCCTGGTTAGCGTCCTCGCCGTCCACCTGACAGGATGAAACCATGACCCCCTCGACATAACCGGGCGGGCAGACCAGTACACCGGCCAGCGGAGTTCGCTGCATCCCCTTGACGAAGGGCCCGTCATCGATGCCTAGCACCCGGGCCTGGTCCTTCAACTACATCAGCCCCAGGTGCCCGGTGACCCGGTCCACCTCGGCGTTGGGCGCCGGACCGATGCCCAGGCAGGTCGTGGTGTTCGGAGGCAGCTCGGTCATCCCGGCGTCGGTGATCAGGGACGTCACCAGGCCCATGTCCTCGGCGGCCTGCTTCACCTTGTAAAGTTCGGCTAGGTCCTGGACCTTGACCACCACCTTCTTCTGCCCCTCGTTGTACCATCTCTCGAAGTTCGCGGGTTTGCGCTTCTTGCTGGCCAGGGCGCAGTTCACCGCAGCGTGGGCGACCTGCGCCGCCATTTTCCCGGGAGATATCTTGAGGTCCTTGCGGACCACGATGACCATCTTGAGCTCGAATTCCATGGAGGTTCACACATCCCCGAAGGCCAGAGGGAACTGCCTGCGAAGCGCCCGTTCCTGGTTCTTCTTGGCCAGTTCGATCTTCTGTTCCACCTCTTCAGTGGTGAACTTGAAACAGACCGTCTTCCCGCAGATGGGGCAGGGGAACTCCCGGCCGTCGATGCAGTCCTGGACCAGCACGGTGATCAGGATCTCGCATTTCGGGCAGCACATCACTAGGGATTCCATGTTATCCGCCTAGCCCATTTCCTGCCGCGGATATATCCCTTTGCCGTCGGACGCGCATATTACCTTTAATATAGCGAGAGGAAATGGGGCGCTCATGTTGGAGCTAGTGAGACGCGACGGGTTGGCCCGCATATGCCGGCTGCACACCCGCCAGGGCGAGCTGGAGACGCCCTGCCTGCTGCCGGTCATCAACCCCCGGCTCATCACCATCAGCCCCAGGGAGCTTTACGACATGTTCGGCTTCCGGGCCCTCATAACCAATTCGTACATCATCCGCAACGACCCGAAGATAAGGGAGGATGCGCTTAACAATGGATTGCACGCCATCCTCGATTTCCCGGGGGTGATCATGACCGACTCCGGGACCTTCCAGTCGCACATGTACGGCGAGGTGGACCTGGTCAACCGGGAGATCGTGGAGTTCCAGAGGGACATCGGCTCCGATATCGGAACGGTGCTGGACATCTTCGCGGAGCCGGACTGGAGCAAGGAGCGCACCGCCGAATCGATCGAGGTCACCTTGGAGAGGACGAAGGAAGCGGCGGAGCTCAAGGGGGAGATGCTGCTGGCTGGCGTGGTGCAGGGCTCGATCTATCCCGATCTGCGTGAAATGTGCGCCCGTCGGCTGTCGGAGATGGGAGTGGACGTCAATCCGGTGGGAGGCGTCGTCCCGCTGATGGAGACCTACCGATTCGCCGAGCTGGTGGACGTGATCGTGGCGGCCAAGAAAGGCCTGCGGCCGGACCGCCCGGTGCATCTCTTCGGCGCGGGGCATCCCATGCTGTTCGCTTTGACGGTATTGCTCGGCTGCGACGTGTTCGACTCGGCCTCCTACGCCAAGTTCGCCCGTGACGACCGTTTCATGTTCCTGGAAGGGACTTTCCGATTGGCCGATATGAGGTCACTGGAATGCAACTGCCCGGCCTGTCAGGGACATGACCTGGAGGAGATCAGGGCAATGCCTCCGGCCAAGCGGACCGCGCTGATCGCCAGGCATAACCTTTGGATCTCCAAGATGGAGCTGGAACGGGTCAAGAGGGCGATATTGGAGGGGGACCTCTGGGAACTGGTGGAAAGACGTTGCCGCTCGCACCCGGCGCTGCTTGACGCGTTGAGAGCTTTGGGAAAGCACCAGGAGTTCCTGGAGAGGTATGAGCCGCTGTCCAGGGAGCACGCTTTGTTCTATACCGGCCCGGAGACGCTGAACCGGCCCGCCTTCCTTAGATACCAGAAGCGGCTGAAGGAGAGGTACGAACATCCCCGGACCGAGGTGGGAATGACCTTCGAGGAGCCGGAGAAGCCTTACTCCAGAACGTTGCGCCCGGCCATGGACTCGATACTGGAGATAAGCGACGCGCATTTCCATGTGATCTCGCCTTTCGGACCGGTGCCTATCGAGCTGGACGAGATCTATCCCATATCCCAGTCCCTGTTCCCGAAGAACCAGGACCAGCAGACCGTGGAGCGCACCAAGGAGCTGATGGAGGAGCTCGGGCATACCCACAGCTACAAGATGGGAGCCATCTGGGATGGGGACGATACATTGGAGTTCCTGAAGATGTTCTCGCAGGGAAAAGGTAATTTCGACATAGATATGGCCAGAGTGCGCGCGGTGGCCGACTACCAGTTCGGAAAGGGCGCCGCCGATGCCCTGCTCGCGGGGAACGTCGGTCTGGTCAAATCAAAGAACGTGGACCGAATCCGAAACGTGCTGGTGGACGGGGAGCACGTGGTGTCGATGCGGGCCGAGGACGGCTTTCTGACCCTCCGCCCGGCCGGGGCCAGGAGATTACTGAAGGGCATCCCCTCGCCCAGGATGAGGGTGACCATACAGGACGACGCGGTGGAGTTCAACAAGCAGGGCAAGAACGTGTTCTGCTCCTTCGTCACCGACGCCGATCCGGATATCCGGTTGCAGGACGAGGTCATGGTGGTGGACAAGGACGATAACCTGGTGGCGATAGGCAGAGCGCAGCTGACCCGCGAGGAGATGCTGAGCTTCAAGAAGGGCGTGGCCGTGAAGGTCAGAGAAGGAGCCTAGTCCTCCACGTCGGTGATCTCCTCGGCCACCTTCAGGCAGGCCATGAGGTCCTCGATGGTGTGCAGCAGGGACATCAGGCTCTTGGCCTGGCACACCACCTTAAGAACGGAACCTTCCACCCAGGACCTGGCATGTTCGCCGTTATCCATCTCCAACGAGCGGTTGACGTTGATGGCACGTTCCTCGCTTCCCAGGTCCAGTTCCAGAAGGCAGCTCGCTTCCACGGACCGCTCATGTTCGAGAGGGGATAAAATCCCTTTGCTATACTGAGAAAAATGAATGGTAGCCCCGTCCAGATTCGAACTGGAGTCACCGGCTCCAAAGGCCAGCATGATTGACCACTACACTACGGGGCTCTAATCCCCTCGATGCGATATCCCCTATTTAATTTTCCATCCCTGGGACGATGACCCCGTAAAGATGGGTGGAGGCGTGGCCGGTGATCTTCACGTTGACCCTCCGCCAAAGCTCATGGTCGCCCTTGATCACTACCGGCAGGTAATCATCAGTGCGGGCCATGACGCTGCTTCCCTTGCCCTTCTCATCGATTAGGACCGAGTAGACACGCCCGACCTTTGATGCGTTGATCTCGGAGGAGATGCGGAATCGCAGACGGGTAAGTTCCCGGGAGCGCTCCTTGGAGACCCAACCGGGAACCTGCCCCTTCATCCCATCGGCCACCGTGCCCTGGCGGCGGGAGAACCTGGTGACGTTGATTATGTTCGGCCTGAGCTGTTCCATGAGCTCCACCGTGCGATGGTGGTCCTCCTCGGTCTCCCCGGGGAACCCGGTGATCACGTCGGTCGAAAGCGTTAGCTCGGGAAGCGAGGAGCGCAACCGTCGGACCATTTCCAGGTATTCTTCTGAGCGGTAAGCCCTTCCCATCTCCCGGATGACGCGGTCGCTGCCGCTCTGCACCGGCAGATGAAGGAACCGGTAGACCTTGGGATGACGGTACGCCTCGACCATACCATCCAATATCTCGGCCAGGTTGTCAGGGTTCATCATGCCCACCCGGACCCGGAAATCGCCTGGAACATCACATATGGCCCTGAGCAGGTCCGGCAAGCGGTCGTTACCGTCCATTCCATAAGCCGCGGTGTCCTGGGAGGTGACCAGTATCTCCTTGGCCCCTTGGCCTAAAGCTTGTTCGACCCGGCGCACCAATCCTTTCAAAGGATAACTGACCAGGTCCCCCCGGGCCAGCTTGGTGATGCAATAAGAGCATGAACCGTTGCATCCTTGGGCTATGGGGAGGACCAGCTGACCTTGCTCTCCGATCTCTATCGCCTGGCCGCATGAGTGGAACTCCTCTTCCAGCACCTTCAAGAAACGCGGATAGTCAGATGTGCCGCTTATGAGCGCTTCCGGAAACTCCTCCCGCAACCGTTCCGGACCAACCGAGGCCATGCAGCCCACGATCAGGAGCTTCTTTCCCTGGTCCCGAAGATAGCGTAGACGCCGAAGGATCTTCCTCTCCGTAGGCTCGATGACCACGCAGGTGTTGATCAGTGCCACGTCCGCTTCGTTCTCGTCGAACACCTGCCGATGGCCTAGCGAACCTAGGTAGGCGGCGAGCTCGGCCGACTCCCCCTGGTTCATGGTGCACCCGTAGGTCTCAACGATGAACTTCACGGCGGCTGATACGCCATCTATTTATTATAGATAGTCCGAAAGGCCTTCGGTCGTTGACGCATGCTTGTTGACATCCTCTACCTTCTGGGGGGTCTCGCCCTCCTCGTCGTAGGAGCCAACCGACTGGTGAAAGGAGCCTCGGCCTTGGCCGCGGCTCTGGGTGTTAGCACTTTCGTCATCGGCCTGACGGTGGTGGCCATGGGCACCTCCGCTCCGGAAGCCTCCCTGGCGATAATTTCCAGCTTGGAAGGTGATGCATCGATTTCCTT
>JAKPZB010000021.1 GCA_029560215.1 Methanobacteriota archaeon
GCCATGGCAGCCATGACCTTCGCCCAGAAGGTGCTATCGAAGGCCAGCGGGAAGGAAGCGTATCCAGGCGACATCGTGTCGGCCAAGATAGACCTGGCCATGTCCCACGAGAACGCCGCTCTGGTGCTGCGCTCGTTCAAGGAGATCGGGGCCAGAGAGGTGTGGGACCCGGAGAAGATAGTCCTACTCTTCGATCACCGGATCCCGGCCAACACCACCAAGGCCGCGGAAGGACACCAGTCCGTTCGCAATTTCGTCAAGGCGGAAGGGCTGCCGAACTTCTACGATCTGCGGGAGGGGATCTGCCATCAGGTACTCCCGGAGAAAGGCCATGTGCTCCCGGGGATGCTTATCGTCGGCACGGACTCGCACACCACCACGTATGGGGCGTTAGGCGCGTTCTCCACTGGGATAGGCGCCACAGAGATGGCCGCGGTGTGGGCCACCGGCGAGCTGTGGATGAAGGTGCCGCAGACCTTCCGTTTCAATTTGACCGGGAAACTGGAGGACCCGGTCGCCGCCAAGGACGTCATTCTGCACCTGATCGGCAAGATGGGGGCGGACGGATGCGATTACCGCTGCGCGGAGTTCGTCGGTCCGGTCGTGGATTCCATGTCCGTGTCCGGAAGGATGACCATGTGCAACATGAGCATGGAGATGGGCGCCAAGGCCGGGGTCACCTTCCCCGATGACAGGACCAGGGATTATCTGAAGGGGCGGACATCGAAAGCCTGGAAGCCAGTACTATCCGACAAGGACGCCGAGGTCGAAAAGGTGTTCGACCTGGACCTCACCGGCCTCTCGCCGCAGGTGGCCTATCCCCATTCCGTGGACAACGTGAGGCCGGTGGAGGAGATGTCCGGCATACCAGTGGACCAGGCGGTCATCGGTTCGTGCACCAACGGCCGCGCCGAGGACCTGCTGGCCGCGGAACGGATACTGCACGGGCGCCGCATACCGGACAGCGTCCGGTTGATCGTCGTCCCGGCCTCTCGTGAGGTATACCTGTGGGCGGCGGACTCCGGTGTGCTGGCCTCCCTGGTCCGATCGGGGGCCATAGTCACCAACCCCGGATGCGGGCCGTGCCTGGGAGCGCACCAAGGGCTTCTCGCCCCTGGCGAGAGATGCATCGCCACCACCAACCGCAACTTCCGCGGGCGGATGGGCTCGCCGGAATCGGAGGTCTACCTGGCCTCTCCGGCCACGGTGGCCGCATCGGCGCTCAAGGGGCAGATCGCCGACCCCCGGGGGGTGAAAGCATGAAGGGAAAGGTCTGGAAGTACGGCGACCACGTCAACACCGACGTGATCATTCCCGGACGATATCTGGACGATTACGACCTCAAGAACCTGGCCAAGCATGCCATGGAGGACCTCGATCCCAGGTTCGCCAAGGATGTGGCGTATGGGGACATCATCGTGGCCGGACGCAACTTCGGCTGCGGTTCCAGCCGCGAGCAGGCGCCCCAGGCCCTCAAGCATGCCGGCGTGGGTGCGGTCGTGGCCATCAGCTTCGCCCGCATCTTCTACCGGAACGCCATCAACATCGGGCTGCCCGTGATCGAGTTCGACGCCACCGGGATGTTCGAGAAGGGCGATGTGGCCTTGATCAATATGGAGAAGGGCATCATCATCAACGAGACCAGCGGACGAACCGGAAAGTTCGAACCTCTTCCTTCCTTCCTGTTGGAGATATTGAAGGAAGGCGGCCTCGTTCCGCACTCGGCCAAGAGGTTCCGCTAGGGCAAGGTATATTAAGGGGCAACGTTTGGGTGGGGACAAGGACGTTCCAGAAACTCCCCCCAAAACCCTCAAAAAGGATATCTGGCAAGCCCTGTGCAGGTCGTGAAAAAATTTATAAGCCCCTCGCTAATATGGGGACACTCCCCCGGTGGTGAATTCATGAAGTATACTAGGTTTGAGAAGGCGCGCATTATCGGTGCCAGGGCACTTCAGATATCCCTAGGCGCGCCTGTGCTTCTCGAGATTCCCGAAGGGATGATAGATCCGATCACCATCTCTCAGTTGGAGTTCGACAAGGGAATAATCCCGATAACTGTAAAACGCGACATATGAGGTTATTGAAATGAGCGACGAGTCCAAGACCGAGCTTCTCGTACCGGAGGACATCTACCTGACCTCCGGCGTCCACATTGGCACCCAGCAGAAGAGTGCTGACATGAAGGATTTCATCTTCAAGGTCAGGACCGACGGCCTTTACGTCATGGACGTAAAGCAGACCGACGTCCGTATCAGGGCTGCTGCCAAGTTCCTGTCCCGCTTCAAGGCCGACCGTATCCTGGTGGTGTCCGCCAGGCAGTATGGTCAGAAGCCGGTCAGGGTTATGTCCAAGGCCATCGGCGCCATGTACTTCGAGGAGAGGCTCATCCCCGGTTCCTTGACCAACCCGGTGCTCAGCCGCTTCATCGAGCCCGACGTCATCGTGGTCACCGACCCCGCCGCTGACCAGCAGGCCGTGGCCGAGGCGCTCAACGTGGGCATACCGATCGTGGCCCTCTGCGACGCCAACAACGAGACCAGGAACGTCGATCTGGTCATCCCGACCAACAACAAGGGAAGGCGCTCTTTGGCCTGCGTCTACTGGCTGCTCACCCGCGAGATCCTGAAGGAACAGGGCAAGCTGACCAGGGACGAGGATTTCAAGCTGAGCATCGACGACTTCGAAGCCAGCCTTTAAACCCCAACCCTTTTAACCCCCTTCCCCTTATTTTCATACATGGTACGCCGGGCGGCCGTCGCCGGTCAATTCTACTCGTCTTCGAAGAGCGCCCTGATCAGGGAGCTGGAGCATTGCTTCATGTCCCCGCTAGGTCCTGGGAAGCTGCCCGAGGTGGTCAAGGACGGGCCGAGGAGGATCGCTGGAGCGGTCGTGCCACACGCCGGCCTGGTTTTCTCCGGTCCGGTGGCCGCTCATGTATACGCTCAGATGGCCGCCGACGGAATGCCGGAAACGGTGGTGGTGATCGGTCCCAACCATACCGGTTACGGGAAGGCGGTATCGGCCAGCAGCGAGGACTTCGAGACGCCTCTGGGGGTGGTGAGAGCGGACCGGGACATCATTTCCCGCCTCAAGGGCGTGGTGGAGATAGATCGATCCGCCCATATGTACGAGCACAGCCTGGAGGTGCAGCTTCCGTTCCTTCAGTATCTCGATCCGGAGGTGAAGGTCGTGCCTATCGTCATGGGGCGCCAGGACCTCATAATGGCCAGGGAGACGGCCAAGGTGCTCCGGGAGGCCTGCGCCGGCAAGGACGTGGTGTTCCTGGCTTCCTCCGACTTCTCGCATTACCTCCCGGCGGAGGTTGCCCGGGAAAGGGACGGGATGGTCCTGGAACGCATTCTGCGTCTGGATGCCGAAGGGGTGATCGAGGTCGTCGAAAAGAACGACATCAGCATGTGCGGGTACGGGCCGGTGGCCGCTATGATCATGGCCTGCGGGGGCGCCAAGGCCAGGCTTCTTCATTACGGAAATTCCGGCGACGTCCGGTCCATGGGGGACGTGGTGGGCTACGCCGCGGCGGTCGTGGAACGATGACCGTATCTTCGATGTTATAAATATATAGGAAATGGCATATACGCATGAGCCCCCCAGAGGGGCCTTTGGAAGGGAGAGATTCACATGGACGGAACAAAGACGTGTCCTTACTGCGGGAAGTTGGCCAGCGCCGATGCCCAGTTCTGTCAGGGCTGCGGGAGGAGCATCAGCTCCCCGCCCCAGTACTCTGAGCAACCGCCTCAGCAGTACCAGCAGCCGCCGCAGAATTATCAGCAGTCGCCTCAACAGTACAACCAGCCCCCCCAGCAGGGCGACTGGCAGCAGCCCGCGCCCGCTTACGGGGCACCGGCCTACGGAGCGCCCGCGCAACCCTACGGCCAATCCTTAGGTGGGGCCAAGGGCCAGATCGCCGGAGCGATCCAGAACCGCGGCATGACCGATGTGAGATTAAGTGGCATATGGGCAATTTGGCCAATCGTATCAGTGGTATTGGCAGTATTGATCGGCATTGTGATAATCGTCGCTCTAGCTATGACTGGAGAATTAACCGGCCTTATTATAGGTGCTATAATAGCACTGATTATAGGCATCTTATTACTCGCACTTTTGAATTATAAGTTACTTAAAAGAATGGATGAACATCGCAAACGTGAAATGGCTCTCCGCATGAGTGTAATTTCATATTTAAAAGATAAGGGAGCAGAAAACCAACAGGCACAATTCATCGTTAACGAGATATCAGCACTCGAAAGTATCAATCAAGAGGCCATGTATAAGGAGAAGGAACGAACTCCAGTGCTTTGGACGGTCATCAGTCTCATTCCATTCCTTAATTACTTGGTAGTGTACTTCCTTGCCGAGTTCCCCTTCGACCACGATAAGCGGTGGCACGCCTTCACCCAGTACACCCAGGCCGCCTGTCAGAAACTAGGTATCAACATTATTACGCCATCTTGGAGCACAATTAAAGAAAGACCAAATTTAATCCTGCTGGTTGTAATATTAGTGCTGTCGGTTTTTACAGTCACGTCATGGATAGCTTTGATTCTTTTGCTTTACTGGTACTATATCATCATCAAGGACCTGAACGACCACTTCACCGCGCAGTGGCAGTTCGAGGACCAGCTGATGGCGCAGCTCCGGTGAAGAAAAGGATAAAAGGTTTGGGAAAGAAACCTCTTCCCCGTTTTCTTATATTTTTCTCATCCTACCCAGCACCGGCTCGTAAACGAACCCCTTGTCCAGGAGGGAGTTGGCTATGGAATCCATCTCCTCGCGCTCGATGCCCTGGGACTTGGCCTTCTGCACCACCTCGTCCCAGGCCGCACCTTTCCCCGAGTCAAGGCTCTCGATCATGGAGAGCACGAGCGCTTCCTTGTCCACGTCGTCCTGCTCCTCCTCCAGCTCGATCTCCTCCGGGGACGCGGCCTCCAGGGGCATCTCCGGCCCGGTCTGGTACTCCGGCAGCAGGAACTTCAACGCGTCGGACACCATGCCCTTGTAGCGAGAGATGTCCTCCTGATGATAGTGCTGCAGGCTATGCACGGTGCCCTCGGCCAAAGGCCGGGAGAACCCTATCTGCATGAGCTTCTCCACGGTGGGTTCGACCAGCTTCATGGCCTCCTCCATGGCCGATATGCGGTCCATGGTGGCCTTGCAGGTCTCCAGCACCCAGCCGTCGCGGACGGATGCCTCCACCTTCCCGACCCTCTCCGGGCGTATCGAAACATACATCTTGCCCTCCTCGGGCGAGTAGGTGCGGAACTTTCCCACCACCGCGACGAAGCAGGGCGGCTGCAGCTTGGCCAGGGCCATGGCCGCTTCCGGCTGGTACTGCCCGGCGGTCATGTAGAACGTTCCCGTGGGGTCGGTGATCTTGGCCCGCCACACCGGCTCGTTCTCGTTGCCCACGTTCTCGTTGTCGGTGAGCACGCCTACCACGAAGATGCGGTTGATCTTCGCCCCCAGCGGGGATATGAGATAGGAAGGGGTCTTCTCCCCCTCCCCTTTCATCTCTAGGTTGGAGGAGTTGAACTCGGCCGCGAAGACTCTCCAGGCCACTTCCCTGGATATCAATTGAATCCCTCCATCTCGGTAAGGAGCTTGGCGCCCTCTTCCCTCACGTCGGCCTCCAGGAACCTGGCTTCCCGGGCGATCAGCATGGGCCCGAAGTCGTCCGAGCGGACCATGCCGCGAACCTCCAGGGTGCGGGCGAAAAGCTTCTCCTCGGCCATCTCCTTGACCGCGTCCGGGTTGCGCTCGTCAGTGGTTATCTTCACCGCCTCTTCGATGCTGATGTTCAACAACTGCTCGGTGAGCTCCTTTCCGAACACCACGCTCATGGACGAGGTTCCGTCGTCAAGTATGGCCTTGATTCGCAGATCGTCCATCCCCTTGACCTTGCCATGCACGCGGCAGGTGCTCTTCTGCAGCACCCGGCGGCAGTCGGGGCAGCGCATGACCAGGCCGCTTCCCTCCCGCACGTCGACCATGGTCCCGCGGACCACCACGTCCATGGCCCCTCCGGACAGCTCGACGTCCTCCAGGGTCCTGACCTTGGGGGAGCTGCCAGAAAGATCGCCGAGAGAACCCTTCGCCAGCACCTGGATCTCCGCCTTGTCGCCCAGGTTCAGCTTGGGCATTCCCTTCCAGCTCTTGACGTAGGCGCCGATTATGCGGACCTCGTCACCGTCCTTGAGCTCGGCGTCCTTCCATACGGTGATCTCCGCGCTCCCGGTCTCGTCGCTCAGGATCCCCGTCACAATGGTCTTCTTCTCCCCGGAGGCGGTGATCTCCCGCCGCTCGGGCTTGCTGATCCGGCCGGAGATGACCACGTAGTTCATCCCATCGGTCAGGTCGGCCACCTTGACCTCGGCGGAACCTCCGCCTGATGGCATATCGGCCACATCCAGGATCTCCTCGGACTCCTCGACCGAGGCCCGGTTCCCCAGGTTCAGCTGAGGGGTTCCCTTGTACTCCTTGGTGTAGGCGTTCCTGATGAGGACCGTGGAACCTTGCTTGAGCTGCACGCTCTCGGTCTCCCAGACCGTATACGGAACCCGTCCGGATTCGTCGGCCACGTACCCGTAGACGATGCTCTTGTGCGCCCCGCCCACCTCGATGGTCTTGGGGTTCACGGTCAGCACCTTCACCAGAAGGTCCACTGACTGCTCGTCCCCGGTCAGATCGGCCACGTTCTTGCGTCCAGATCCGTCGCCCACCGAGTCCGGGTTCCCGCCCATCTTCTTCAGTATGTCCCTCTTGGCCCATTCCAGAGATACCCGGTAGAGGTTGACGTACTTCTCCAGTTCTTCCGCGATCTTGCTCTTGTCCGCTTTTTCCCCGAGCACCCTGGCGATCTCTTCCACATGGGGTGCGAGTTCTTCTCTGTCCATTTCATGCCTCCGTTCCTTAGCTAATAAGGCAGCCCATTATGCCCGTTACGTTTAATAGCATTATTCACCGCGGATTGAAAATGAACCCCTGGGATAGAAAGAACTGAAGATGCCAGTAAAAAAGGAAGATGCCGGGAGCCGGTGAAAATGGCTCACTCGGTGAAGGTCTCGCCGCGCTCGTACTTCTCCTTCAGGTGGGAGATGAGTATGTCGCGGTTGTTGCGCAGGTGGGACTCGTACCAGGCCAGAACGACATCCCCCAACTTCTCGTGGAAGCGGTCCATATCGAACTTGGAGAGCGGCGAATCGTAGACCACGAACTGTCCGAAGATCCGCTTCCAACCGGCGTACTTGTAGTAGTGCTCGCCCTCGCAGTAGTCGAAGACCATGCGCAGGTACGGGGTCGAATCGACCGCGTAGTACATGACCTTCAGGGAGTCGCCCATGCGCCCCTGGGTCTGGGTGCGGTCCACCAATTGCACGCGGTTGACCGCCTCGAAATCGTACTCGTTCTTGAAGCGCCATTTGAGGGGGAACTCCTCGAACTGGGCGAACTCGCTGTACGTGGGTTCCATGTTCAACTGCACGTTGATGCGGGAGAACCGGTTCAGCACGTTCCAGAAATCTCCGATGATAGCGCGGTTGATCGTGGTCTTCTGGAAGTTGATCTCTTCCTTGTCCTTGGAGATGGCATCGGTACGGGCCGAGAGCTCGGCATCCAGCTTGGCGAACCAATCTTCGTCCTTAGCCTTACCCACCTTCTTTTCTGGAACCATTGGAGTCTCCTCTGGCATAATTGCCATACAACCATAAAAAGATATCTCATTCCAATAATAACCCAGCATTGAGGCTGGGAAAGGACCTTCAAGATAAGCTTTTCTAATGGAAGGGCATAATCCGGCCGATGGACATAGTCGGCGGCCTGACCTCATTCATCGAACAGGTTCAGGGCGACCCCTTGGTCTATTCAGTTATCTTCTTCATCTACATCATAGCCGCCACGCTCTTCCTTCCCGTGCCGGTGGAGCTCATGCTCTTCCTGAGCCCGGCCACCCCTTTCGTGCTCAAGGCCATACTCCTGGGGGTCGGCAAGGCCATCGGCAGCATCGTCGTCTTCTACATAGGCATGAACGTGGAGAAGCCTATCAACACCCTGACCAAGAAGTGGGGCTTCTTCCGCATGGTGGTGAACTTCAGCAAGTGGCTGGTGGACAAGCTCGGGTATCTCGGGCTGTACCTGATCCTGAGCGTGCCGATCATGGTGGACACCGTTCCGGTCTACCTGTTCTCCATATTCCGCAAGGACCGCTGCGATAGGGACCTCCAGCTGTTCGCCCTGACCAACCTGGCCGCGGGGATCACCAGGGCGGGTATAGTGTACTTCGCGGTGACCGAGCTGGGGCTGGGCTATCTTTTCGGCCTTTAGAAAGGTTTATATGTTCTAAGAAAATTTTGAGGTAATGGTCCCGAAGAACAAGATCCTCAAGATCCTCGACGAGTACGACAAGAATAAGCTCACCGTGGCCACCCTCTGTTCTCATTCCTCGCTGCAGATCTTCAACGGGGCCAAGAAGGAAGGGTTCCGCACCCTAGGCCTTACCGTCAAGGACAACTTCCGCTACTACGACGCGTTCCCCCTCGGCCGGCCGGACGAGTTCATGAAGCTCGACAGCTACGCCGACCTCCTGGACAATGTTGACGAGCTGCTCGCCCGCAACATCATCGTGGTCCCGCACGGCTCCTTCGTGGAATACATGGGCACCGACAAGTTCGAGAAGATGCCCGTGCCGACGTTCGGCAACCGGAACGTTCTCCGGTGGGAATCCCACCGGGACAAGATGAGGGAGTGGCTGGAGACCGCGGGGATCGCCATGCCCCGGGTCATCGAGGACCCCAAGACCATCGACCGGCCGGTGCTGGTCAAATACAACGGGGCCAAGGGCGGCCGCGGATTCTTCATCGCCAAGGACTACCCAGAGTTCAAGATGGGGCTGGACATGGAGCAGGATTACACCATCCAGGAGTACATCCTGGGCACCAGGTACTACCTGCACTACTTCTACTCCCCGATCAAAAAGGACGGGTTCCGGGTGGGCGACGGCTCCCTGGAGCTGATGTCCATGGACCGCCGCGACGAGAGCAACATCGACGAGCTTTACAAACTGGGGGCGTCCGAGGAGCTGAAGAAGCTCGGGCTGTTCCCGACGTTCGTGGTCACCGGCAACGTGCCGGTGGTGATGAGGGAGAGCCTCCTGCCCAAGGTGTTCGACATGGGCGAGCAGGTGGTCAAGCGCTCCTACGAGCTGTTCGGCGGCATGATCGGTCCGTTCTGCCTGGAGGGCATCGTCACCGACAAGCTGGAGTTCAAGGTGTTCGAGATATCCTCGCGCATAGTGGCCGGTTCCAACCCCTTCATCTCCGGTTCGCCGTACTCCGACCTCACTGAGGAGAACATGAGCACCGGCCGCCGCATTTCCCGGGAGATCAAGAACGCGGTGCGGATGAACAGTCTGGACAAGGTAATCTCTTAAACGGAAAGAACAGGAAGGGCCGGGGCACGCCCCGGCCTTTATGGTTTTTTAAAAAAATTACCAGCCGCGTTCCTGCATGCGCTGTTCCTTGGCCAGGGTGGAGATCTCGATGCCATGCATGGCCTCTCCCAATCCCCTGGACACCTCGGCGATGACCTTGGGATCGTCGTAATGGGTCACCGCCTCGACTATGGCCTTGGCGCGGACCGCCGGATCGGTGCTCTTGAATATGCCCGAACCGACGAACACTCCATCCGAACCCAGCTGCATCATGAGCGCTGCGTCGGACGGGGTGGCCACTCCGCCAGCGGCGAAGTTGATCACCGGCAGGCGCTGCATTCCCGCGACCTCCTTGACCAGATAGAAGGGGGCCTCGATCTGCCTGGCGATCATCGCCAGCTCAGCGTCGTCCTTGCCCTTCAGCTCGCGCACCTTGCCCATGATGATCCTCTGGTGCCTCACGGCCTCGATGATGTTGCCGGTGCCCGGCTCGCCCTTGGTCCGGACCATGGCCGCACCCTCGTCGATGCGCCTGAGGGCCTCGCCCAGGTCCTTGGCTCCGCAGACGAACGGCACGGTGAAGTCCTTCTTGACCACGTGCATGAACGGATCGGCCGGGGTCAGGACCTCGGACTCGTCGATCATGTCCACGCCCAGGGACTCCAGGACCTGCGCCTCGACGAAGTGTCCGATGCGGCATTTCGCCATCACCGGAATGGTGACCGCGTCCATGATCTCCAGCACCTTGACCGGGTCGGCCATCCTGGCCACCCCGCCCTGGGCCCGGATGTCCGCCGGGACCCTCTCCAGGGCCATGACGGCCACCGCGCCGGCTTCCTCCGCGATACGGGCCTGCTCGGCGTTGGTGACGTCCATGACCACTCCGCCCTGCTGCATTTTGGCGAACCCGCGCTTCACCAGCTCGGTGCCGTGGCGCAGTTCGGATAGGTCCAACTTGAATGCCATTTAGCTCACCAAAACGGCTTACCTGCAGGGGTTTATTTATCATTTTTCCCAAATCACCCCAGCAAAGTTGGCAAACAGCGCTCAGAAAAGCATATAGACATAGCCCTCGTTCAACGGCTCGATGTTCGCGAACAGGATGGAGAACGTCCTCGAGTCTGGCACGGTCAAGATAGCCAACCTGGTCAGCAAGCTTAAGGAGGAGGGGGCGGACATCATATCCTTCTCCATGGGAGAGCCGGACTTCCATACTCCGGACAACATCAAGGAGGCCTGCGTCCGCGCCCTGGCCAATGATTTCACCTATTACACCCCATCGGCCGGGATCCCCGAACTGAGGAAGGCCATCGCCGAGAGATGCCGGACGTTGAACCGCATCCCCTGCGAGGCCTCCAACGTCCTGGTCACGCCGACCAAGCACGCCATATTCATGACCATGTTGGCCATGGTCGACGACGGCGACGAGGTGGTCGTCCCGGACATCGCCTGGGGCACGTTCGAAGCCTGCGCCCATCTGGCCGGCGGCAAGGTCCGCCACGCCAAGCTATCGGCGGAAAACAACTTCCGCATGACCCCGGAGGCGGTCGCCGAACGGATAACCAAGCGCACCAAGCTGCTGGTCCTCAACTCGCCATCCAACCCCTGCGGCGCCGTCCTGACCAGGGACGACATCAAAGGCATCGCCGACCTGGCCAAGGACCACGACCTCTACGTCCTGGCGGACGAGATCTATAACCAGCTGGTCTTCGAGGGTGAGCACACCTCCATCTCCTCGTTGGACGGCATGTTCGAGAGGACCATCACCGTGGACGGCTTCTCCAAGACCTACGCCATGACCGGCTGGAGGGCCGGATGGGCCGTGGCGCCGAAGAACATCTTCAAGGAGCTCAACAAGCTCCAGACGCAATCCATCACCTGCGTGACCGCCTTCGTGCAACAGGCCTGCCTGGAAGCCTTGCAGGGCCCGCAGGACTCCGTGGCGCTGATGAAGAAGGAGTTCAGGGCCCGCCGCGACCTGGTCCATTCGCTGATGAAGGACATCCCCAGCCTGGACTGCCCGATGCCCAGCGGCGCCTTCTACATGATGCCCTCCTACGACTTCGACATGAGCTCGGAGGACATGGCCGCCTATCTGTTGAAGGAGGCTCACGTGGCCGTAACGCCCGGATCGGCCTTCGGACCGGCCGGAGAGGGGCGCTTCCGCCTGTCCTACGCCGCCAGCCGCGAGAACATCAAGGAAGGCATGGCCCGGGTGAAGGAAGCCCTGGCGAAATTGTGATCAATCCGGCGGCAGAAGATCGGGGATGCCGTCCTCAATGATATAGGTCGCCCGGCATCCTGGGCAGATGAGCCGGCCTTCCACCACCTCCCCGGCGGTCTCCCTCTCCACCTGCAGTTCCAGGGGATGATGCTTGCAGGCCGGGCAGGCCAGTATGTCGAGGAGGTCCTTCTTCATCGTTCGTTAAAAGCGCACGCGTGCATATCAACCTTTCACCGTGTCTGGTCGCTAACTATTTATCTAGTCCTCGGCATCGAGCGGCCCGGAGAGATTCAAATGCGCCGAATCGACCTGAGGAGCGACACCTTCACCCTGCCTTCCAAAGAGATGCTGGAGAGCATACCATCCGCCGAACTGGGCGACGATGTGGAGGGAGAGGACCCCACGGTCAACCAGCTGCAGGAGCTGGCCGCCGGCATGTTCGGCACCGAGGCCGCGCTTCTGGTATCCAGCGGCACCATGGGCAACCTGGTGTCCATGATGGCCCATTGCACACGGGGCGACGAGATCATCCTGGAGTCCGAGGCGCATATCTACTATTACGAACTGGGGGGCATGTCGGCCATCGTGGGCGCCATCCCCTGTCTGATAAAAGGGCAGCGGGGCAAGTTCACCGCCGAGCAGCTGGAGGCGGCGATACGTCATCCTGACCTGCACTACCCGAACACCCGCCTGGTCTGCATCGAGAACACCCACAACCGCGGCGGCGGCATCGTCTGGACGCCGAGGGAGGTGGAGGCGGTGGCCAAGGTGGCGCATGACCACGGGCTCAAGGTGCACTGCGACGGCGCGCGCATATTCAACGCCGCGGTGGCCCTCGATGTCGACGTCAAGGAGTACATGAGGCACCTGGACAGCCTGAGCTTGTGCCTCTCCAAGGGGCTGGCCTGCCCGGTCGGCTCGGTGGTGGTCGGGAAGAAGGACTTCATCGAGGATGTCCGCCGCAACCGCAAGATGGTCGGCGGCGGCATGCGCCAGGCCGGCGTGATCGCCGCCCCGGGCATCATCGGCCTGACCAAGATGGTCGGCCGGTTGAAGGAGGACCACCGCAACGCCCGCCGCCTGGCGGAAGGGTTGAACGAGATCCCCGGCATCAAGGTGGACATGGAGGCGGTGCAGACCAACATCGTCCTCGCTGACATCGCCGGCACCGGCTGGGATGTGGACTATTTTGTCAACCGAGCATGCAAGATCGGTGTCCAGGTGTTCGAGTTCGGGGCGACCAAAGCCCGCTTCGTGACACATTACGGCATAGACGAGCAGGACGTGGACGACGCTTTGGCCCGGCTGCGCCGGCTGTTGGAACGCTAGCCCATGGAAACCTATTTCATTTGGGGTTTTCTACCCTCTCAGGCCGCCGTTCCAACGACCGCAAGGTCTGCCGGGGCGTCGGCAGAGAAATCATATCGGGCGAATCGCATTCATAATGAGGGATCAATTTGAGCAGAAGGCTTTTCACGGTCGGTCCGGTGGAGGTTTTCCCGGACACGCTTAATTCCATGAACAGGGGAATGATGGTCCACCGGGGCAAGGACTACCAGGACCTGCAGCACGGGGTCGTCGAGAAAATCCGCAAGGTGCTGGACATCGACAGCGAGGTCTATATCGCGCCCGCCTCCGCCTCCGGGTTCCTGGAGGGCTGCGTGCGCTCCGCCGTGGATACCAAGATGGCCGGTCTCTCGAACGGTTCCTTCGGCGACCGCTGGCAGCTCATCGGCCAGGAGAACGGCAAGCAGGTGCAGAAGATCAACGGGGAGTGGGGCAAGGCGCTCCGCGCTTCCCACATCGCAGGAAAACTGGAAAAGGACGTAGAGGCCGTTACGTTCGTATCCAACGAATCGTCCACCGGGGTGCTGAACCCGGTCAGGGAGATCGTCGACGAGATAAGGATGCAGAGCGAGGCCCTGATCATGGTCGACGGCGTCACCTCCGTGGGCGCGGTGGACCTGAAGCTGAGAAAGCTCGAACTGGACGCCCTGGTGTTCGGAAGCCAGAAGGCCCTGGCGCTGCCTCCAGGACTGGCCGTGGTCTGCGTATCTCCGCGTCTCATGGAGAAGGCGGCCAAGGTCAAGAACCGCGGCTACTATCTGGACCTGGTGCAGTACAAGAAGCTGGCCGACAAGGACCTTCCCTTGACCACGCCGCCGGTGTCTCTCATGTACGGTCTGGACTACCAGCTGGACAAGATGCTGAAGGAGGGCGTGCAGAACCGGTACGCCCGGCACCAGCGCATGGCGGACATGGTCCGGGGATGGGCGATGAAGCGCCTGGGCCTCTACGCCGAGGACGGTTTCCGATCCAACACCATCAGCGTGATCAAGCTCAACGGGCTGGACTTCAAGGAGTTCGACAAGCGCCTGAGGCAAAAGGGATTTGAGGTCTCGCCCGGATATGGGAACGCAAAGGACGAGACGTTCAGGATCGGCCACATGGGCGATCTGACCGAGAAGGACATCCAGGACCTGCTCGACGTCATGGATGAGACAATGGAGGAGATGAAATGAAACTCTTAGTAACCGACGAACTATCCCAGGAAGGCCTGGAGATGCTGACCAAGGACTCCGGGGTCCAGGTCGACGTGAAGCCCAAGCTCCCGCACGAGGAGCTGCTCAAGATCATTGGGGAGTATGATGGACTGATCGTCCGCAGCGGGACCAAGGTCACCGCCGAGGTCATCGAGGCCGGGAAGAAGCTGCGCGTGGTGGGAAGGGCCGGCGTGGGCGTTGACAATGTCGACGTTGACGCGGCCACCCGCCGGGGCGTGCTGGTGATGAACACTCCAGCGGCGAACATCATCTCCGCGGCGGAGCACACCATGGCCATGATGTTGACCTTGGCGAGAAACATCCCCCGCGCCGACGCCTCGGTGAAGGCCGGCAAGTGGGAGAGGAGCAAGTTCACCGGCGTGGAGCTGATGGGCAAGACCCTGGGCATCGTAGGCATCGGCCGCGTCGGCGGCGAGGTGGCCAAGAGGGCCAAGTCCTTCCAGATGAAGCTGGTGGGCTACGATCCGTACATCTCGCAGGAACTGGCGGTCAAGCTGGGCGTCCGGATACTTCCATTGGAGAAGGTGCTGGAGGAAGCGGACTTCATCACCATTCACACTCCGCTGACGCCGACCACCCACCACATGCTGGGAAAAGAACAGCTGGCCATGCTCAAGCCCTCCGCCCTCATCGTCAACTGCGCCCGCGGCGGGATCATCGACGAGGACGCCCTGTACGAGGCGCTGAAGGAGAAGACCATCGCCGGGGCCGCCCTGGACGTGTTCGAGGACGAACCACCGAAGGGCTCCAAGCTATTGACCCTTGACAACCTGGTGGCCACCCCTCACCTGGGCGCATCCACGAAGGAGGCGCAGGAGAAGGTCTCCATCGAGATGGCCGAGCACGTCAAGATGTTCCTGGTGGACAACAAGATCACCAACGCGGTGAACGTGCCCATAAGCCGTGTGGACCCCAAGGTCTCGCCGTTCATCGGGCTGGCCGAGAGGCTGGGCGCCTTCTGCGTCCAGCTTTCCGACGTCCCGGTCAAGAAGATCGAGGTGGAGTGCCACGGAGAGATCGCCAACCTGGACACCCGAATGGTGACCGTCTCCGCCATCGTCGGCGTGCTGTCGATCGTGGTCGGGTCGAACACCAACATCATCAACGCCAGCAGCATCGCCCGGGAAAAGGGCATCCAGATCGTGGAGACCAAGGTGGACGAGAGCAGTCACTACACCAACATGCTGGTGCTACGCATATCCTCCAACGGGCACAAGGTGGAGGTCCGCGGCACGGTGTTCCCCTCCGACCAGTTCCGCATCATCGGAATAGACGAGTTCGACCTGGACATGCCGCTGGAGGGCGACTTCCTGCTAACCAAGCACCACGACATGCCGGGCATGATCGGCAAGATCGGGACGCTGCTGGGCAAGCGGGACATAAACATCGCCCGCATGGGCGTCGGCCGGGCCGACAAGGGCGGCGCGGCCCTGATGCTGATCTCCGTGGACCAGGAGGTAGGAAAAGCGGTGGTGGCGGAGTTCCGGGCGCTGCCCAACTTCCACGACGCCCGCTCCATAGTGCTCAGCCACATGCGCACCCGGGAATACATGAACATCTGAGCCGGGGAAACCCCTTTCCTAACCCTTTCTCATCTTTTCCTCTACGCTGCGCACCTTGCGCTCCATGTCCGCCGGGCGGTCCCTCCGGTCGTCTATCTTGATGCTGGTCACCACCCGTTCGCTCATTCGCAGCACCTGGGAATGGCAGGCCATGATGGTTGCCATCACCTTTTCCCCGTCCCCCTCTAGGACGGTCCCCATGGGCGTCAGTTGATGCTTGAGCCCGCTTTCCTCAACTATCCGCAGGCATTCCGCCACGAAAGGGCTCAGGCTTATGCCCGTTCCCACCGGCACTATCGAGAACTCGGCGATCACTCGGCTCACCTCATATCAGCTCCTCTCTCCTGGACCAAGTACTTTATCCTCATGGAAATATATATTATGTAATAATTATTAAATTCCGGCCGGCTCGCCACGCATTTTTCGGGGGTGAGGATTTTCAAAAAAGTATAAATAGTCAATAAGAAGTGAGAAAAGTTCAATTGCATTCTGTTTGCACTGTGCACCGAGGGATTTCTCAATGAAAAGCGTCAGCAAGGAAAAATCTCGATCTTTTCCGTTGGAGGGCAAGGGAGCTAGGAAGTCCGTTCCCTATGCCATCATGGAAGATGTGAACGCCAGCGGTTTGGATGGTTTGGGTGGAAAGGGGGCGAAGGGTGTGGAAGCTTCTTTTGAGATATGTTTTGATGGGAAATGCACGACCTTGACCGTGGAGGACCTTACTCGGGCCATTAAGAACGGCATCGACCGGGAAGGCCTTCCGGACGAACAGGCCAGAAGAATGGCCCAGCACGTAATGAACTTCTTCGGCTACAGCGAGAGGATCATCGACAACATCCTGGAGCCCGAGGACCGGGACGCCTTCTATCAGCTGGAGGACACCGGCATACTGACCACCGAGCGCGAGGAGACCACCCTGTACGACGGGAGGGAGTGGCGCATCCATTACTGGCTCTTCCGCAAGGAACGAATATTCCAGCTGATAAACACCAATGGCGGCGATGACAGCTGCGAGGTGGGCGCCTACGACTGCTACGCCGACCCCTCGACCTGGCAGAGGTCCAATTAGGCCGACCCGAGGGTCCACTTTCAATGGGCCCGGGGCAACAATTTTTATTGCCCCTCCGTTCTGACACGGCGTGGAGCTCTTCCCTTATCCTCCCCGCCCCAATCAGGTCGAGTTCGTGCGTTGCGTCGAAAAGATAACGCGTGACGGCGGGCACCTGGTCCTGGAGAGCGGCACCGGCAGCGGCAAGACGGTCTGCGCTCTGTCCGGAGCCTTGCAGACCGCCCTGGCCACCGGGAAGAAGGTGCTCTACCTCACCCGGACCAACTCGCAGGAGAGGCAGGTGATCCTGGAGCTCAGGAGGATCAATGAGAAGGCGCCGGTGTTCGGCGTGGCGCTTCAGGGTCGTCAGGGCACCTGCCCCCTGGTCCGCCGGGACAAGGAGCTGAGCGCCGGGACCCCCGAGGAGCTTTCCAAGATCTGCCGGGACAAGCGCCGCAAGGTTCTGGAGGATCGCCCGGGAGGATGCCGCTTCTTCAAGGGGCTGCAGGACCTGGACATGGAACAGTTCATCGCCCACTGCAAACGCACGCTGCCCACGGCCGAGGAGCTCATCGACCATTGCGACTCGTTGAACATCTGCCCGCACGAGGTGATGAAGGAGCTGGCCCGGGAGGCCAGAGTGGTCGCCGCCCCCTACGCCTACTTCTTCGTGCCCTTCATCCGCAATTCGCTCCTGGACTGGATGGACTGCCCCATCGAGGACGTCCTGCTCATCGTGGACGAGGCGCACAACCTGCCCGATTACACCAGGGAGATCGAGAGCTTCCAGCTCTCCCGTTACATCCTGGAGGCGGTGCTCAAGGAAGTTGAGGAGTACGGCGATCCGGAGGTCAATAAGGGGGTAAGCCTCAACGATGTCCGGACGGAATGCTCCAAGCTCCTGGAGGAGGCCGTGCGCGATTATCTGATCGACGAGGACGGCCTGATCCCTCCTTCCTTCGTGGAGGAGGGGCTGATGACCGCCTTCACCTGCTCCTCCCGCTCCCTGCAGGCCATGGCCAAGCTGATCATGGAGCAGGGGGAGATCATCAGGGAGTCGCGCTTCGCCCAAGGGCGCCTTCCCCGCTCATACACCTTCTCCCTGGGAACGTTCCTCTCGTACTGGTCCACCCTGGACGAGGAGTGCTTCGTCAAGCTGGTGGTGGGGGGCGAGAATCCCTGCCTGAAAGCTTACTGCATAGACCCGGTGGTGACCACGTCCGCATTGCTGAACTGCGGGGCCAGCGTGCACATGTCCGGCACCCTGGCGCCCCTGAACGAGTACCGCGATTCCATCGGGCTGCCTTACGAGACGGCCGCGGTGACCTTCCCGTCCCCGTTCCCCAAGGAGAACCGGAAGGTGTTCTACGTGGAGGACGTCTCCACCAAGTACGAGGAGATGCAGTCCTCGCCGGAGATGGTGGAGGTCATGGAGGGCCATGTGGTCCAGGTGTGCAACGGCGTCAAACGGAACACCGTGGTGTTCTTTCCCTCCTACGCGCTCATGGACCGCTTCCTGGACGATGGCGTGTCCCGCCGGATATCCCGCAAGGTCTATCTGGAGGAGCGGGGCATGCCCCAGCTGGAGCTGATGGACGTGGTCACCCGCTTCAAGAAGCTGGAGGAGAACGGCCAGGTGCTCTTCGCGGTCATGGGCGGGCGCATCAGCGAGGGCATAGACTTCCCGGAGGACGAGCTGGAGCTGGCCATAGTGGTCGGGATACCGTATCCCCGGCCGACCGCCAAGCAACGGGCCCTGATGCACTATTACGAGCTGAAGTTCCGCAAGGGCTGGGACTACACGGTCAAGGGGCCGGCGATACGCAAGCTGCAGCAGTCCATAGGCCGTCTGATACGGACGGAGAGGGACGTGGGGGCGGCCCTGGTCCTGGACCGGCGCATAACCCAGTTCGCCGACCGATTGGAGCTGGCGGCGACCGAACATCCGCTGCAGGACATCCAGGCCTTCTTCCGGGAGCGGGGAAGGTAGAAAGGTTGATAACCGACCGGAGGGATTCGCGCCTATGGACATCCCCCTGCTGGTACTCGTGGGATTCTGGCTGGTACTTCCGTCAATGATCCCCAATTCCGCGGCCACCATATTCGGCGGGGGGACGCCGGTGGATCTCGGACGGTCGTGGAATGGGAAACGTATCCTGGGCGACGGGAAGACCTGGCGCGGTCTCATCGGCGGGATAAGCGCCGGAATATCCATCGGCATAATCCAGCTGTACATCGCCTTCCCGTTCGACCGTCTGGACTATTTCGGTTTCGGCGGTTTCCCGGAGAACCTGGGCGTGATCGTGGCGCTGGCCGTCGGTTCGCTCCTGGGCGACATGATCGGCTCGTTCATCAAACGCCGGCTGGAGATCGGCCGAGGCGGAAAGGCCCCGGTCATGGACCAGTACGGCTTCCTGCTGACCTCTTTCCTCTTAGCCATCATATTCTTCCCGGACTGGTTCTTCGGAAACTTCTGGAACGGGGACGGATGGGTGTCCTTGCTGGCGGTGCTGATCATAACCCCGATCATCCACCGCGGGGTGAACATCATCGGGTACAAGATGGGGCTGAAGAAGGTCCCCTGGTGATCATATGAGCGAAGAACTGAAGAAGGCGCTGGAAGGGTGCGGCGCGATCCTCTACGGGGATTTCACCCTGGCCTCCGGCAAGAAGAGCAAGTACTACATAGACATCAAGCGGGCGACCACGGACCCCAAGGTGCTCGGCCTCATCGCCGAGCAGATGGCCAGGAATATCGAGGGCGAAGGGTTCCAGCGCATCGCCGGGGTGGTGCTCGGCTCCGTTCCCTTGGCGGTGGCCCTCTCGCTCCGCACAGGCATACCCTTCGTCATGGTCCGCAAGGAGAAGAAGGATCACGGCACCGGGAAGCTCATCGAGGGTCAGCTCAACCCCGGGGAGAAGGTGCTGGTGGTGGAGGACGTGATCACCTCCGCCGGCTCGGCCGTCTACGCCGTGGAGACCCTGCGGCAGGCCGGGGTTTCCGTCAGCACGGTCATGTCCGTGGTGGACCGGGAGGAAGGCGGCCGGGACGCCCTGAGGAAACTGGACGTGGAGATGAGGGCGCTCATCACCGCCAGCAAGATCCTGGGGAAATGAATGCCGCCCGAGGCCGATTGCCGGCGCTGCCGTCTGGGCGAAGGCCGCATCAGCCTGGTCCTTTTTTCCGGGGACCGCGATTCCCCGGTCGCCCTGGTGGGGGAAGCCCCGGGCGCCCAGGAGGACAGGTCGGGGGTTCCATTCGTGGGAAGGGCCGGCAAGATCCTGGACGGGTTGATGGCCGAGGCCGGACTGGACCGGAAGAAGGTAATGATCACCAACACCGTGAAGTGTCGCCCCCCTGGCAACCGTCGTCCGAGGCCGGACGAGATGGCCGCCTGCCGCCCCTTCCTGCGTGAGGAACTTAAAGGAAAGAGGTTCGTTCTGGCCCTGGGCCTCAGCGCCGCCGAGGACCTGCTCGGCAGGAAGATGACGATGAAGGAGGCCTGCAACCGGCCGGCACTGACAGACCTGGGCGATGGCGCTTTGACGATAATGGTCACCTATCATCCTTCGGCCTGCATCTACCGTCCGGCGGCCAAGGACGTTCTCAGGGACGCGTTGAAGGAAGCCTCGACCTACCTCTGACCGCGGAAACGCTTCTTGAAAAGGAACTTCATGTTCTTCCAGCCGTCCTTCCAGCTGGACAACTTGACCTCGCCCACCCTCCGGCGGTAGGCGATAGGCACTTCCAGGCTCTTCACCTTGCGGAACGCCTCGATCTTGATCTCCTCGGACATCGGCATGCCGTCGTCACTGAGCACCAGCCGGTCCAGTATGCCGCGTCGGAACACCCACATCCCGCTCTGCGAATCCTTGATCCGAACGCCGAAGAACAGGTTGGACACGAAGGTCAGGGCGAAGTTGCCCAGCCGGTGCTTGGCGGTCATGGCCCCCTCTTCGAGCTGGGCGAAGCGATTGGTGGTGATGAACTCCAGGTCCTTGTCCATCAGCAGCTTGTGCAGCGCCGGGATCTCCTCCGCCGGGTAGGTGCAGTCGGCGTCCAAGGTGGCTATCACATCGCCCTTGGACCTCTCGAAGCCGGTCTTGTAGGCCCGTCCGTAGCCGCGGCGCGGCTCGTCGATCACCACCGCGCCCTTCTCGGCGGCGATATCCCTGGTTCGGTCCTTGGAGTTGGTGTCCACCACCAGGACCTCGTACTCCCATCCCCGCAGGGCATGGTGCACGCTGTCGATGACCTGGCCGATGGACTCCTCCTCGTTCATGGTGGGGATGATGACGCTCAGCTGCAAGTTCCCGCCTCCGGGGTATAACCCCGGCATGGCTAATAATCCTTTCAGGCCTTGGCGGGCGGCTTATCGCCGAAGAACTTGTAACCGATGTAACCGAGCCAGGCGAAGCCCAGCCGGACGAGGGCCCAGAAGGTCATCCTCTGGCGGAACATCTTGAGCGGGTCGTAGCGCTCCCAGAGCACCCCATGCTTCATGGTCAGCTGCTTTCTCCCCGCCCCGTTCCAGAAGGCCTGGTGGCAGAAGCCGTAAAAAGTGCCTCGGGTGCGGTTGTAGATGATGGCCTTCGGGTTATGAACCAGACTGAACCCGGCGTTGGTGACCCTGAGGTTGAAATCGATGTCCTCGGCGGTGACGAACCAGGGGTCCACCCCGCCCACCGTTTCGAACACCTCTCTCCGGAATGCGAGATTGCAGCCAGGCCAGGTGCAGTCGAATCCCTTGTTGTAGAGCTCGACGCGGTCCAGCTTCTCCCAGGCGTTCAGGCCGATGTTTATGGACTTGCCGGCCACCATATCGACTCCTCGGTCGACGATGCAACGGCGGATCTCCTTGACCCAGTTTGGATTGGCTATACAGTCCCCGTCCGTGAGGGCGATGATGTCCGCCTTGGACTGCTGCAGTCCATAGTTCAGGCTGTCCCCGCGGGTGCCTCCCGCCACGAAAAGATGGATGAAGGGATACTTGGCGCCGTATTCCCTCACGATATCCTGGGTGCGGTCGGTGCTGTATCCGTCCACGATTATGATCTCGATGGGACCCTCCTGCACCACTAGAGAGTCCAAGGCGTCGGAGATGTTGTCCTCCTCGTTCCTGACCTTGAGGACAATGGATACTAGCATCCCCCCTTTATCCGCGTCGCACGTATAAAAGCTCCATGCGGGACCAGCTTGTATATTCGATGTTGCGACATCATGAGCTGTCTGACAATGCGTCACATCCGGACACCGACCGGTCGTAACGGTGCTGGCATAGGCGTAGCTGCGAGGGGACGAAAAAAAGTGCGGGTCGGCGAGGGCCTCGCTAGAACCACAATTTCTACTCTCTGGACATTAAATCCTCGGTCATAAATTATATATACGCAGCATAATATACATAATATGTCCGACAGCTGTCGGACTCGGGATGGGATGCACTCGAGCGAAGGCGAGTGGGATAGAGCACCTTCGCACCCTCAGGTAGTGTGGCATGTACCTTAAGCAGATAGAAGTGGAGAACTTCAAGTCCTTCGGCAAAAAGCTGACCATACCTATGCTCAGCGGGTTCACTGCCGTCACCGGGCCGAACGGATCGGGGAAGTCCAACATATCCGACGCCATCCTCTTCGTCCTGGGGCCCAAGAGCTCCAAGGCCATCCGGGCCGGCAAGCTCACCGACCTCATATTCAACGGCGGGAACGCCAAATCCCCGGCCAACTACACCCGGGTGTCGCTGGTCTTCGACAACGCCGACCGGACCATCCCGCTCGACGAGGACATCGTTAAGCTGACCAGGTACGTCAAGCTCTCCGATTCCGGCGAAGGTTACAATTCCTATTTCTACGTCAACGACCGCAAGTCCACCCTTTCCGAGTTCGATTATCTTCTGGCAAGCGCCCGCATCAGCGCCGACGGTTACAACCTGGTGCAGCAGGGTGACGTCACCCGGATCGTGGAGATGTCCACCCTGGAACGCCGTAGGGTGCTGGACGAGATCTCCGGCATCGCCAAGTTCGACGAGGAGATCATCAAGGCCGAGGTGGAGAAGGCCTCCGCCCAGGACAACATCGACCGCATCGCCATCATACTGGGGGAGCTGGACAAGCAGATCCGGCAACTGGAGCAGGAGAGGGGCGCCGCCCTCAAATATCTGGAGATGAGGGACCGCCTGGCCTTGGCCAAGGCGCGCATGGCTCACAAGCGCAAGGAGGGCACCGAGGCCGAGATTAAGGGCGTCGGGGAACAGATCGCCTCCTATTCCAAGGACATCGAAGCGTTGAAGGCCCGCCGGGGCGAGCTGGAGGCCCAGATACGCTCCATCGAGGACCTCTATCACAAGAAGGAAGCCGAGCTGCAGGCCAAGGGCGGGGCGGAGTTCCAGGAGCTCAAGGACAAGATGGACGGTCTCCGAGTCGAGGTGGCCAGGGCGGCCGACCTGAAGGAGCGTTCATCAGACCAGATGTCCGAGATCAAGGATGACCTCAAAGCCCTGGTCGAGGAGCGGGAGGAGATCCTGAGGACCAAACTGGCCCAGGAGTCCGCCCTGACCGCCGCCGGGACCGAGCTCAAGGCTCTCGAGGACAAGGTCAAAAAGCTGCAGAAGGACGAGGCCAAGTTGAAGGGCGAGCTGAGCTCCTACGACAGCGAGCTATCCGCGCTGGAGAAGAAGATCAAGGGGCAGGACCAGCTGATCCGGGAGAAGGCCGAGGCGCTGCACGCCAAGGGACTGGAGAAGGAGAGGCTGGAACGCCTGGCCCAGGACCTCCTGGCCGAGCTCGAAGGTCTGCGCCAGGAGAAGGAATCCGCCGAGTTCGAGGTGAAGGACCTGGACTGGCGGGTCAAGGAGCTGGGCAAGGAGGGCAAGGACTCCAGCGGCTCCATGAGATCATTGCAGGAACAGTTCCATTCCAAGAAGAACCGTGAGACCCAGCTGACCAAGATGGCCAACGAGCTGGAGCAGGCGGTGCGCAACCTCACCCGGGAATACAACCACCTGAAGGCCGAGGAGGAGGCGGCGGTCAACGTCGCCCGCGGCTACAACCGGGCGGTGAAGGCGTTGCTGGAGGCGAGGGACCGCGGGGAGATGAAGGGCATCCACGGGACCATCGCCGAGCTGGCCGACGTCGATCCGAAGTACGAGGTGGCCCTGAACGTCGCCGCCGGCGGCCGCATGCAGTCCATCGTGGTCGATGATGACCAGGTGGCATCGGATGCCATCAACTACCTCAAGAAGAGCGAACTCGGACGGGCCACGTTCCTTCCCCTCAACAAGATGCTGGACGGCCGGCCGCGCGGCAAGGCCCTGCTGGCCGAGAAGGAGGCGGCGGGGTTCGCCATCGACCTCATCAGTTTCGACGAGAAGTACCGTTCGGCCTTCTGGTACGTGTTCGGGGACACCGTGGTCGTGGACACCCTGGCGGAAGCCCGCAGGCTGATGGGCGGCGTGCGCCTGGTCACGGTCGGCGGGGAGCTCATCGAAGCCTCCGGGGCCATGGTCGGCGGCACGGTGGAAGGGAGCAAGGTCCGCTTCGGCGCCGGGAAGGGCAAGGCCGACGAGATCGCCGAGGAGCTGCGCAAGGCAACGGAGCAGGCGGACAAGGTATCCGCGGAGCTCATGGACATACGCCAGGAGATCGCCGAGCTGGACACACGGATACGCGAGATCGGCGGTGCCGACCGCGGGAAGGGCATCGAGCTGGAGAGCCTGCAGAAGCAGCTGGCGGAGCAGAAGGCCAGGCTGAAGAGGGTCACCGATTCCGCGGCGGCGAAGCAGGCCGAGAGGGAGAAGGCCCTATCGCAAGCGGCAGAGTTCAATTTACAGATCACCAAGCAGGACGGGGAGCTCACCAAGCTGAAGGCCGAGCGGGAGGGCAACTCCAAGCGCCTTCTGGAGATAGCCCCGGCCGAGCTGTCCCAGAAGCTGAGGGACGTTCAGTCATCGGTGGTGCAGGCCTCCCAGGAGCTGTCCGAGAAGCGCACCGCCCATGAATCGATGAGGATGCAGGCCGCGGAGCGCGAGAGGCGCCTGGGCGAGATGTCCGGGACCGAAACGCAACAGCAGGAAAAGCTACGCCAGCTGGAATCCCAGGGCAGATCCGCGGCGGAAAGGGAGGGCAAGCTCAAGGTGGAGCTTTCCGCGCTGAAGAAGATCGAGGACTCCATGGGCAAGGAGATCACCGCCCTCCGGGACGAGAAGGAGAAGCTCCTCGGTCAGAAGGGCCAGGCCCAGGCCGACCGCGAGAAGGTCATGGTCAAGCTGGAGACCTCCAACGACTTCCTGATCGGACTAGGCACCAAGAAGACCCTGGCCGAAGAGAAGCTGAAGGAGATAATGCAGGAGATCTCCCAGCACAACCTGACGGTCAGCTATCCCCTGCCCCCTATGGACGACATCCGTTCGGAGATCGTCCTCTGCGAGAACGCCCTCAGCGGCATGGGCGCGGTGAACCTGCGCTCCATCGAGGATTACGACGAGAAGAAGGCCCGGCACGTGGAGCTGCGCGCCGAGACCAAGAGGCTGGAGGACCAGAGGGACCAGCTGATCGCCCTCACCGACCAGCTCAACGAGAGGAAGAAGGTCAACCTGGTGAAGGTGTTCGAGGCGGTCAACGCCAACTTCCGCCGGGTGTATGCCGAGCTCTCCGGAGGCGGGGAGGCGGAACTGCTGCTGGAGAACCCGCAGGAGCCCTTCCTGGGCGGGCTGGTCATCAAAGCCCGGCCGCGCAACGGCAAGGTGCTGAGGCTGGAGGCGCTGAGCGGAGGCGAGAAGTCCTTGACCGCTCTGGCTTTCATCTTCGCCCTGCAGGAGTGGCAGCCCTCGCCCTTCTACCTGCTGGACGAGGTGGACATGTTCCTGGACGCCGTGAACGCCGAGATGGTGGCGAACCGCGTGAAGAAGAGCAGCGGCACCGCCCAGTTCGTCCAGATATCCCTGAGGAAGGTCACCCTGAACAAGGCGGACCACATCATCGGGGTCACCAAGCAGGCCGGGGGGACCTCGAGCATCATATTCAAGCCGAACATCGGCGACCTGAGCGAGCTGGAAAAGGAGATCGAGCTGCCCGAGGAGAAGGGCGGGAGGGGATTGGCATGATGGACGCTGCGAGCTTGGACAATGTGTTGGAGCATCTGATGTTCCATAAGGCTATGATCGATGAAGGGCGAGGCTCGGAGAAGATCGACCGCTACCTGGCCCTGCTGCGCTCCGCCGAGGAGGAGAGGCAGGTCGCCGGGAGGGAGCCGTTGGACCGCGCCCTGCAGCTCGTGTTCGAGCTGGTGCTCACTAACGACCTGGACCCCTGGGACATCGATCTAATGAAGTTCGCCAAGCTCTATGGCCAGAGGATGCACGGCGAGGAGGTCGATTTTATCGTCGCCGGCAAACTGATGTACATGGCCTGGAGCATCCTGCACCTGCAGTCCCGGGAGGTGCTCTCCCTCAACGAAGCGCGGGTGGAGCTCATCTGCGAAGGGTGGGACATGGAGGGCATGGACCTATTCGTGGAGCAGCCCCTTCCGAAGGTCGAGCTGGGGGTCCCGGAGGGCGTGGAGCTGACCGAGGTAGTCCGCCATCGCTGCACCCGCCCCGTGTCGCTCGTGGACCTGCTCGACGCCTTCGATGCGGCCCAGCAGGAGGTGGAGATAGCATTGAACCGCCAGAGGGCCCGGGAACGGCTGCAGAGGGCGGAGGAAAGGTTCGACGGCAAGAGCCACAGCGATGACCAGGAGAAGGACGCTGCGGAGGTATGGGTGCGCATCGAGCGCTGCGGCTCCGGGCCCATCGCCCTGGAGGACCTGTTCGAGGGCGGCAAGGAGGACCGCATCAAGGTGTTTGTCTCCTTGCTGTTCCTCGCCCGCAGCGGCAAGATCTCCCTCTGGCAGGAGGAGCTTCCCTATGGCCAGATATACCTGGAGATCAAGCTGCCCTGGGAGATAGCCAAACTGGTGGACGGAGCGGAGGCCCAAGCCCTCTCCGTCCACGCCCAGATGGTGATGTGAGGTGGACCGGGCGGTGGAGGCCGTCCTGTTCGCGGCGTCCCAGCCCCTCCGGGCCTCGGACATCGCGGACATCTGCGGCGTCAGCCCGGACGCCGTGAGAAGGGAGCTCAGGCGGCTGGCAAAGGAATACGAGGAGCGCGGCACCGCCTACGAGATAGTCAAGATCGGCCAGCGGTATTCCCTCCAGCTCAGGAAGGGGTACGAGCACTACGCCCTCCCCTTCGCGGCCATGGAGATCCCGCCGGACGTGCTCAGGACCGCCTCCATCATCGCCTACAACCAGCCCATCCTCCAAAGCGACCTGGTGAAGCTGCTAGGCTCCGGGGTGTACGAACGGGTGAGGACGCTGCGCCAGATGGGGCTGGTCACCGGCAAGCATATGGGGCAGTCGCTCCTGCTCAGCACCACCCGGCAGTTCTCCGAGAGGTTCGGACTGGGAACGACGAAGGAAGAGATCAAGGAGTGGATGGAATCGAAGCAGAGAGAGCAATAGGAATGGCCCTTCGGGGTTGGGCCATCACCCGCATCCCGCCCAAGGCGTCCTCCAGGTACGGCGACCGCGTCGGCCCGCTGTCCCTGGTATGCGTCTCCGATGTGGTCCTCCAGGAGGATTTCGTGGGCTGTGCCCGAAGCAGGCTGTCGGAAGGCCAGCTCCTGGCACTGAAGCTCTGAGGGCCCCGTCCAGGCGAAAAGGTTTAAATGTGACCGCACGATGCCTACGGCAGTGATCTAAATGGTAATGCCCCTCGCCCTCATGGAGAAGACCCTGAACAAGAAGGTGTCCCTCCTGCTCAAGGACAACCGTGTCCTGGAAGGTAAGCTCACCGGTTACGACGAATACATGAACATGGTGCTGGAGGAGACCGAGGAGCGCACCGCGGACCAGACCCGGCGCCTGGGGACGGTCATCCTGCGGGGCAACAACGTCGTCAGCATCGCCCCCCTCTGATAACGTTCATGAAAGCGCTGATCCTGGCCGGGGGCATGGGGACCAGGCTCAGGCCTTTGACGCTCTCGACGCCCAAGCCATTGCTCCCGCTGCTCGACAGACCGATGGTCATGCACATCATCGATTCCCTACCCTCGGAAGTGGACACGGTGGTGTTGGCCGTCAGCTATATGAAGGACCTTCTCGAAGGCTATTTCCTCAAGCACGATTGCGGCCGGAAGGTGGTCCTGGTCAACGAGGAGGAGCCCTTGGGCACTGGCGGAGCGGTCCGCAACGTGCGCCAGTACCTAGATGGCACCTTCCTCTGCTTCAACGGGGACATCATCAGCTCGCTGGAGCTGAACGGTATGCTGGCCTTCCACCGCCGGCACGGAGGCATCGGCACCCTGGCCCTCTGGAGGGTGCAGGACCCTTCGGCCTTCGGGGTCGTAGGGCTGGAGGGAGCGCGGATCACGGTATTCCAGGAGAAGCCAGCCCCCGGCGAGGCCATCTCCGACCTCATCAATGCCGGCGTGTACGTGTTCGAGCCGGAGCTGCTGGAGCACATCCCCCCCGGGGTCGTGTCCCTGGAGCGGCAGGTCTTCCCGAACGTGCTCGACCGCGGGCTCTACGGGTACCGGTTCGATGGTCATTGGGTGGACTGCGGCACGCCCGCAGGGTACCTGGAGGCCCAGAGGGCGCTCCTGGAAAGAGGGCGGACGAAGGTCGCCCCCGCCATCGTGCGCGGCTCCGAGCTGATCGGCCTGAACTACATTGACGGGGCATCGCTGAGCGGGTGCCGGGTGGGTCCATTCGTATGCGCCCTCCCCGGCGCGTCCATAGGGGAGGGCTCCACGGTCGAGGGCTCCGTGCTCATGGAGGGCGCCACGATTGGAAGGGGATGCACCGTGCGCGCCTGCCTGCTCGGCCCAGGGACGATGGTGAAGGATGGGAGCGCCCTTCAGGGTAGGGCATTGGCCCCCCTTCGAGGTAGGCAGGCGGGATTGCACTAGGTATTTA
>JAKPZB010000050.1 GCA_029560215.1 Methanobacteriota archaeon
GACATGGCCGAACTGGAGATCGCCCGCTCCAGCCCCTCGTACGAACGGTGGGAGGCCTTTCTCGAGGCCTATGCCGAGCGCAGGGGGCTGGGCCCGGAATGGGTGGCCAATGGCCTGTGGCGCTGGAAGCGGGTGCCGCCATCGGTCATGGAGGAGGTGGAACGCGCCGTACCGGGCATCACCCTCGTTCGGGCGGGTGCGCCCCGGAGCGGGGAGGGGAACCTGCGGCTGAGGCTTCAGAAAGGGTTCTCGCCTTGCATCCTAGGGTTCAGCATAGAGGGGGCGTTCTCGCGCGATCTGGACCTGGAGCGGGTGAGCAGCGTCCTGAACATGGTGGGAGCGGTGGAAGGGGGGCCGAAGGAGGGATGGTGCGCGGTCGGCAACGTCACTGTCTTCCGCGAGGGGGCGCTGATCGCGAAGGGGGCGGACCAGGAAAAGATAAGGGGGGAGGTGGAAAGGGTTCGCCGTGCGGTGGTTAAGGCCGAGGAGTGCGTCGGGTGCGGGGTGTGCATCGCCAGATGCAAAGAGGGTGCACTTTTGCTGATGCATGGGAAGGTTCGCGTGGAAGCGGTCCGATGCGTTCATTGCGGTGAATGCATGGAGCCCTGCCCCGCGATCAGCTTTGGCGACGCCGCCTTCGACCACTAGCGCCCATCGGGCCGCTCGCGGCCGATGGTCCAGTGAACGACGCGGCCCTCGTTGGCCCCCTCCGCATCAGCGCACGAAGTCGATGTCCTCGTCCCGGTTCCGCGGCCTCTGTTGTTGTTGGTATTGCTGCTGGTATTGGGGCTGCGGCTGGTACTGCTGTTGGTAGCTCTGCATCCCTATCGGGGCGCCGCGGCTGCCCATTATGTACCTGGACTTGGCCCCGGTGATGATGAGCAGGACCTTGACCACGCCCTCCAGCTCGGGGTCGATGGAGCACCCCCATATGATGCGCGCCCTTGGGGATACGCTGTTGGTGACTATCTCCGCCACCCTCTGAGCCTCGCCGACCGTCATGTCTGGCCCCCCGACCACCCGGATCAGGGCGCCCTTGGCGTCCTTGAGTTCGATCTCGCCGAGCATTGGGGAGGTGAGCGCCTCCTGCACCGCGGCCTTCACGCGGTCGTCGTCATCGCTGTTGCCCTCCCCTATGCCGACGAAGGCCACACCGCCCTCGTTCATCACGGTCATGATGTCGGCGTAATCCAAGTTGACCAGCCCGGGCTTGGTGATGATCTCCGTCAGCCCCTTTATGGTCTGCATGAGCACCTCGTCGGCCACCTTGAAGGCGGCATCGACCGGCAGCTTGGGGACCAGCTCCAGGAGCTTGTCGTTCGGGATGACGATGGTGGTGTCGCAGATGAGCCTCATCTTGTTGAGGCCGTCCAGGGCGTTCTCCATGCGCACGGTGCCTTCGGCCTTGAAGGGCATGGTGACCACGCCGATGGTCAGGGCGCGGACCTGCTCCTTGGCGATCCTGGCGACGTAGTGAGCGGAACCGGTTCCGGTGCCGCCGCCCATTCCGGCGGTGACGAACACGATGTTGGAGCCGTTCAGGAACTCCCTTATCTCGCCGTCGCTCTCGCGGGCGGCCGCCTCTCCCATCTCCGGCTTGGCGCCTGCGCCCAGGCCGCGGGTGGCGGTCCGGCCGATCAGGATCTTGCGCGGGGCCTTGACGGTCAGCAGGTGCTTGGCGTCGGTGTTGATGGCGCAAAGCTGAGCGCCGTTGATGTTGGCCTCCCAGCAGCGGTTGATGGTGTTGCATCCGCCGCCGCCGCAGCCGATGATCTTGATGCATACATCAAGCTGGGCCGCGATCCTGGACAGCTCGTCGTCTATGTTGGACTTCGGGGCTGGCTGGCTGGGGGCGGGCTCCTGCTTGACGGGCTCGGCCTTGCCATTGTTCGTGTTCTCATACTTAGTGTTCGCTAAAGCGTTCTTAACCAAGGAACTGGTCATAAGTGCATCCCTCTGGGTAGTATAACGAAAATCGCAAATATATATTTTATGGAATTTTAAAGGACTGGATGACGCATGACGGATGTCAGACGTGAGATATGGTGACAGGCTCACATGACCGCCGAGGGCCAGGAGACGTCGTTGACGGTCTGGACGCCCTCTAGTTCGCGGAAGTAGGTGACGTAGAGCTCCTCGGCCACCTTGGGAAGCGGTTCGTTCAGCAGCTTCAGGCAGGTCAGTCCTGCGGTGTAGAGGGCGAACAGCAACGAGGGGTCCTTGGCGGAAAGCCGGTCCTGGGCCTTGTCCCGCAGGTAGGGGAACACCTCTGTCTTGAGGAAGGACCCCACCAGTTCGATCAGGTCGCTCCGGCGGGAGGTGACGTTCAGGTTGGTCCCTTCGGCCACCAGTTCCTTGAGCCGGGCGATCATCCAGACGTCCATGCCGCTCAGCTGCTCCAGGGGGACGCGCGGAACCTCGGTCAGCAGTTCCCTGACCGTGACACCTAGCGACCGCACCTGGTCGATGGTCTCCACCTCCCGCAGCTTCTCGTCGATCAGGTCCTTGGTGTAATCGAACGAGCGCTGCTTGTTGGCCTTGGAGGCCACGCGTAGCGATTCCTCGATGCGGCCGCTCATCATCCCCAGCTTGGAGAGCTCGGGCGTGATCTTCAGCATGTCCGCCAGGTAGTTCTTCATGGTCTCCACCGCCCGGTAGCGGTGCTTCAGCAGCTCGACCACCAACGAGATGTCCTCCAGGGCCTTGTCCCGGTCGCCTTCGAGTAAGGTGACCTTGACCAGCTCGGCCAGGGTCACTATGTCGTCCACGTAGATGTCCCGGCTCCGGGCCAGGTTCATGAGCAGCAGCGCCTGCTCGTAATCGGCGGCGAAGGAGTCCGTCCCCTCGCCCCAGATGCGGACCATCATGGTCCTGGTCCCCTTTCTCACTTCCTGATCGGGGTGCGACAGGTTCTCCAGGATGGCCGCCTTGCCCTCCCTGGTCGCGGAGATCTCGTCCAAAAGCCTGAGCACCGATTCCCGGGCGTTCTCGTTCTTGGCGTCGGTATAACGAAGCAGGACCGCCACCATCCCCTCGGTATCGTCCTTGGCCACGCTGAGCACCCTGGACTCCATGCGCTTCCGCTCCAGCGAGAGGGGGGACGCCAGGGAATCCAGCAGGATCGGCTCGATGCGGTCGGCCTCGGTCCTTCCCTTGGCGGATATGGGCAGGATGCTGCGGAGCGAGACCGGGGGCATGATGGTATTATGGTGAAGGTCCAATAAATCCTTTTGTTAACAATTCCAGCCATCCGATGGGCAAAGGCTTTATTTTCATCCGCCATATTTCTCCCGGGAGATGCGTGGGTTGGAGGAGAAGGATTTCGAACCGATGCTGCAGAAGGTGTCCGCCCTCGAGGGCGTGGTATCCGCCTACGTGTGCTCCCGGGCCGGCAATTACGTCATGGGCAGCACGCCGAAGTACGCCGACCGGAACATGTATTCGGCCATAACCTCGCTTGCTTACGGGACCGCCGAGCAGGTCGGGCGGGAGATGAACGACGACCTTCGCTACGTGTCCCTGCGCTTCTCGGAGAAGAACCTGCTGGTGGTGGACCTTGGCCCGCGCCATCTGCTCGGGCTGCTGATCGACGGACGGGTAGAACCGGAACTGGTGCTCAACAAGGTCCGCCCGATGATCACCTGATCACATCTTCTTGAATCCGCGGCCGAACCACTCGCCTATGCATTTGACGCCGTAGGCCAACGAATCGGCCCTCGGCCGGTGCTTGCCGCCGGTGTCCCCGCTGCCGGAGAGGATGTCCCTGATCACTTCCTCCGCGGAATGGCAGTCCTTTGACGTTATGTAATATGCCTTGCCGACGGTCGACGGTTCGTGCGAATCGCTTCCGGCGGTGAAGGGCTTGCACATCTTGACCGCGAGCTGCGCCGCCAGGTCGTTGTGGTTGCGGGTGGAGCGGCCGTTGTGGACCTCGACGGCGTCGAAATCGTTGGCCAGGGTGACCTCCTCCCCCAGCCCGGACCACATGCGGTACGGGTGGGCGGCCACGGCGATCCCGCCCTGCGCCCGGATGAGGTCTATGGTCTCCCCCACCTCCAGCTCGCGGGGCACCTCCTCATGGATGTTGTAGGCCAGTATGTGGCCTTTTGCCGATGATATCTCCATCCCCGGGATGACCAGGATGTCCTCCCGCTTGAGGGAGAGGGCGTAGCGGGAACCCTCCAGGGAGTTGTGGTCCATGATGGCCACGCCGGAAAGGCCGTTCCTCACGCACGCGTCCAGCACCACCTCGATCCGGTTCTTGGAATCGCCGGAATGGCTGGAATGCACGTGCAGATCGAACTTCATCTCACTTTCGCCCCGTTGTCCAATTCCCCGTCCACGCCGATGCTGACCTTCTTTTCGGTATACAGGGGGAGCGCCGCCTCCGCCCCTTCCTTGGGCAGGAAGAAGGCGGCCTGCTTACCCTTGACGAGCCCGGAGGTGTCCGCCTTGACCTTCCGGCCGAGATCGGCCTCCTGGTCGTTCAGGACGTTCCCGGTCCTCAGGGTGAAGGCCTGGAACTCCTGGAAGGTGAGCACCTTGGTGCCCGAGGAAAGACCGCTGTTGACCCGGTCGCCGGGCTCCGCCGTACCGGCCGGGGTGAGGACCTTCACCTTATCGCCGGCCTCCGCCGCCAGGACCATCCCCTGCGACTCCACCCCGCGCAATTTCGCCGGAGCCAGATTGGTGATGACCACCACCTTCTTGCCGGTGAGCTCCTCCTTGCTGTAGAAGGCCTTCAGACCGGCCACCAGCTGTATCGGTCGGCCGATGTCGACCTTGAGCACCATCAGCTTGTCCGCGTTGGGGTGGTCGCTGACGGACTCGATGAGGCCGACCCGCAGGTCAAGGGCCTCGAAGCCGGAGAACGCCGACTCCTCCCTCGGTATCTCCACCTTGCGGTACAATGGCCTGGGCTCCGGAAGCGGGCGGCCGACGTTAAGTTCCTTATCGATCAGTTCCCAGGAACCTTCGCCCAACGCGCCGTCGTTGGCCAGGAACCCCCAAAGCCTCTGGGTGGTGAACGGCAGGTACGGGAAGCCGAGCACGGCCAAGGCCTGGACCACCTTCAGGTTAAGATGGAGCACCCCTCCGCACCTGGCCCGGTCGGTCTTGAGCAGGCTCCAGGGAGCGCAGGAATCGAAGAAACGGTTACCGAACTGGGCCAGGTCCATCATGGCCTTCAGCCCCTTCTTGAACTGGCAGGTGGAAACGTTCGACTCCACCTCGGCGACGGCGATCGCGATCGCCTCCTCCACCTGCTTCGCTTCCGCCTCCAATCCCTCGACCATCGGCGGGACCTCGCGGAAGTTCTTGTGGGTGAAGCTGAGCACCCGGTGGAAGTAGTTGCCGAGAGTGGCCACCAGCTCGTTGTTCACCTTGGTCTCGAAGTCCTCCCAGGAGAAGTCGGCGTCCTTGCCCTCCGGCATGTTGCTGGCCAGATAGTAACGCAACTGGTCGGGGTCGAACATCTTCAGGATGCTGGGTATGTCTATGGACGGACCCCTGCTCTTGGATAG
Source organism: Methanobacteriota archaeon (assembly GCA_029560215.1). Taxonomy (GTDB): domain Archaea; phylum Thermoplasmatota; class Thermoplasmata; order Methanomassiliicoccales; family UBA472; genus UBA472. Next base: position 5,523 of record JAKPZB010000050.1, read on the forward strand.
CTTCTCCCCCTTGAAGGTCAGGAACTCGTTGGCCGGCACGTCGTACGGGAGGTTCAGGCCGCCGTACCCCATCAGGATGGAGGGCCAGATGATGGTGTGGAACGGGATGTTGTCCTTTCCCAGGAAGTAGTAGCCCTTGACCGAGGGATCGGTCCAGAACTCCTTCCAGGCGTCCTCGTCCCCGGTGAGCTTGGCCCATTCCCTGCTTGCGGAAAGATAGCCGATCACGGCCTCGAACCAGACGTAGATGACCTTGCCCTCGGAGCCCGGCAACGGAACGGGAACTCCCCAGGACATGTCCCTGGTGATGGCCCGGTCCTTCAGCCCCGATTCGAGCCAGTTCTGGGTGAACAGCTGGACGTTGGAGCGCCAGTGCCTGCTGCCCTGGACGTATGAAAGCAGGGGCTGCTCGAAGTCGGTCAGCTTGAAGAAGTAGTGCTTGGTGCCGCGCATCTCCGGGCGGCTCTTGCAGGTGATGCATACCGGGTCGGCTATCTCGCCCACCTCGAAGGTGGTGCCGCACCTGTCGCACTGGTCGCTGCGGCTGTTCTCGTTGCCGCATTTTACGCATCTGCCCTCGACGTAGCGGTCGGGCAGGAACTTGTCGCAGGTGGGGCAGAAGTACTGCAGGGTCTCCCTCTGCTCCAGGTGCCCCTTGTTCAGCAGGCTGGTGAATATCTCCTGGACCACCTGGATGTGGTTGTCGGTGTGGGTCTTGGTGAAGAGCGAGAACTCGATGCCCAGGTCCTCGATGGCCTTCTTGTTGACCTCGTGATAGCGGTCGGCCACCTGCTGCGGCGTCAGGCCTTCCTTGTCCGCGCGAACGGTGACCGGAGTGCCATGCTGGTCCGAGCCGGAGACCATGAGCACGCGGTTGCCGCGCATTTTGTGATAGCGGGAGAAGATGTCGGGGGGAAGCAACGAACCGGCCACGTGCCCCAGGTGGATCGCGCTGTTGGCGTAGGGCCAGGCCACGCCTATGAATACCTTGGATCGCTCCATCGGGCGTGGAATGGGTTCGTTCAATATAACCTTGCCGTCAGAGGAAAAAAGGACAGCTTCTTATAGGCCGAAAACCAACTTTTTTCCATAACCGTCGTTAGGATGGCGGCAGGTGGTCCAATGGCAGATGATTCAGAACTTGAGATCATAACCGTGGAATGCATACGAACGCCTCCTGAGCACATCACGCCGGACAAGGTCCCGGCCAAGGTGGAGGAAAGGGCGATGGACCCCTCGGTCAAGGAGGTCCTGTCCAAGACCATGCTGGAGGGCGTGGAGACCGTCTGGGACCGTCTGGAGAGACAGCAGCCCCAGTGCAAGTTCTGCGACGCCGGCCTTTCGTGCCAGAGATGCGCCATGGGCCCCTGCCGGATCATGGGCGAGGGCAAGAACCGCGGCGTCTGCGGCGCCGGGGCCGACCTTATCGTGTCCCGGAACCTGCTTGATCAGATTGCCACCGGGGCGGCCTCCCACTCCGACCACGGACGGGAGGTCGCGGAGACCTTGCTGCTCACGGCCAGGGGGAAGGCGCCCGGGTACGGGATCGCCGACGAGGGGAAGCTGAGACTGCTGGCGAAGGAGTACGGCTTCGATCCCGAGGGACCGGTGGAGAAGGTGGCCGAAAGGCTGGCCCTTGGCATGCTCGAGGAGTATGGCACCATGAAGGGCGAGCTGAGCATGGCCAAGCGCCTTCCTGCCGGGACGTACAGCATGCTGAAGGAGGCCGGTATGCTGCCCCGTTCCATCGACCGGGAGATCGTGGAGGCCATGCACCGGGTTCACATGGGCGTTGGCGCGGACTACAAGAACATTCTGGCGCACGGCGTCCGAGCCTCGCTGGGCGACGGCTGGGGCGGTTCCATGATAGGGACGGAGGCGAGCGATGTCCTCTTCGGCACGCCGCAGATACGCAACAGCAAGGTGAACCTGGGGGTCCTGAAGTACGATCACGTCAACATCTCCCTGCACGGGCACAATCCCGTGCTTTCCGAGATGGTGGTCCGGGCGGCGGCCCTGCCGGGGATGAAGAAGCGCGCCGAGGAGGCCGGGGCCAAGGGCATCAACCTGGTCGGATTGTGCTGCACTGGCAACGAGCTGTTGATGCGCAAGGGTGTTCCGCAAGCAGGCAACCACCTGAGCCAGGAGCTGGTCATAACCACCGGCGCCTTGGAAGTGATGATCGTGGATTACCAGTGCATATTCCCGTCCCTTCCTAACACGGCCGCGTGCTACCACACCAAGGTCATAACCACCTCGCCCAAGGCCAAGATACCCGGCGGTTACTATCTTGAGGTCACCCCGGAGAACGCCTTCGAGCAGGCCAAGCGTATGGTGGCCATCGCCGTGGACAACTACAAGAACCGCTCCCCGGAGAGGGTGGTCATCCCCAATCACCCGGTGGACGCGGTGGTGGGCTTCTCCGTGGAATCATTGAAGGCCGCCCTGGGAGGAACGCTCAAGCCCCTGCTGGACCTGATACTGGAAGGCAAGATAAGAGGGGCGGTGGGCATAGTCGGATGCAACAACCCCAAGATAAAACAAGACTACGGGCACATCACCCTGGCCAAGGAGCTCATCCGCCGCAACATCATCGTCGTGGAAACCGGCTGCGCGGCCATCGCCTGCGCCGAGGCCGGGCTGATGCAGCCGGAGGCCGCGGACCTGGCCGGTAGGTCGTTGGGCAACGTGTGCCGCTCGCTGGGGATCCCCCCGGTACTGCACATGGGCTCATGCGTGGACAACACCCGCATCCTGACGCTGGCGGCCGAGCTGGCCAACCTCGCCGGCGTGCGCATGGACCAGCTGCCGGTGGCCGGGGCCGCGCCGGAATGGTACTCCCCGAAGGCAGTGGCCATCGGCTGCTACTTTGTGGGAAGCGGCATAAGCGTGTCCCTGGGCGTCATGCCCAAGATCAGCGGTTCGCCGAACGTGATCCAACTGCTCACGGACGATATCCAGGGAGCGGTGAAGGCCAAGTTCTGGGTGGAGCCCGACCCGAAGAAGGCGGCGGCCATCCTGTTCGACCACATCGAGACCAAGCGGGCGGACCTGGGGCTATGAGCCGGACGGACGTCAAGGATATCACCAGGCAGCTGAGACGGAACCCCGGGAACGACGGGGGGACGCGGATACTGGTCGCCGGCAAGGGAGGTGTCGGCAAGACCACCCTTTCCGCCGCGCTGTGCCTGCTGGGGGCGTCCGAGGGACGCCGGGTGCTGGCGGTGGACCAGGACGCCCAGCAGAACCTGGCGTACTCGCTGGGATACCCGCCCGGAAAGGCCGCCCTCCTTCGGCCGATAACCCAGGAGCTGGACTACGTCGAGGAGAAGGTCGGCGCCCGCCCCGGAGGGGGGTGGGGCGGGATCATCGGCCTGAACCCCGACGTCTCGGACGTGGCGGAGCGCTTCGGCGTTCAGATAAAAGATAACCTGCACCTGCTGGTCATGGGCGGCGTTGTGCAGGCCTCCACCGGATGCCTCTGCCCGGAGAACTCTTTGCTCGGCGCTTTGGTCCGCTTCCTGAACTCCAAGGATGACGACCTGATCGTCATGGACGCCCAGGCCGGGCTGGAGCCGTTCGGGCGCACCGTGGCCGAGGGATTCGGCACCGCCCTAGTGGTGTCCGAGCCCACCTTCAACTCGCTTCAGGTGGCGGCCAGGATAGAGAAGCTCTCCCGGGAGCTGGGGATGAGGAGAGTGGACCTTGTGCTGAACAAGTGCCAGGAGAAAGAGCCCTTGGAGAAGGTGGAACGGTACATTCCCGAGGCGGTCTTCGACCAGGTCCATGTACTTCCTCTGGACCGTACCGTCCTGGAGCACGAACCGGACGTTTCCCGTATCGACCTTGAGGCAAGTCCTTATTTGAGGTCCGTGAAGAACATCTGGATGAGCCTGCTTCCGTGAAAACCTCTTTCTGCCTAACTTTGACACTTGACCGAGTGAAATTTCATTGGTTTTAGGATTTGACAGTTGGTCCATGAGGTTCAGAACCTCATCGAAAACGCCCGGGATCGGGCGTTTTCCGCTACGTTTCGGATAGAAAATCGGCCAAAATTGCCCTGTTCACCTCGTTGAAGTTCGAGTAGAACCGTTTCTTCAGCCCGTTTCCCGCCGAAACCACCGTAACTGTCAACTTTT
>JAKPZB010000079.1 GCA_029560215.1 Methanobacteriota archaeon
CTTGTCCCCGGGCAACATGTTCTTGTTGGCGATCATGTTGGCCCTCTCCATGAGGTTGGCCGCCTCGGCGCCGCCGCCGTACGGGGCGACGTTCACGGCTATGGTGTGGCTCTCGGTGAAGCCCTTGTGAGCGCATAGAACCTCGATGCCCAGCTCGTGCAGTGCCGAACCGAGCGCCTTGGCGTTCTTGCAGACCTGGGCGGCGTACCTCTCGCCGTAGATCTCCCACTCCGCCATCGTCACGGCCAAAGCGGCCATGGCGTGCAGGTGGTGGCTTGAGGTGACACCGGGGAAGACGGCCGAGTTCAGCTTCTTGCCCAGCTCCTCGTTCAGATCGTTCCCGAGCACGATGCCGTGGTTCGGGCCGGGGAAGGTCTTGTGGGTGGATGCCGTCAGCACGTTGGCGCCCTCGTGCAGGGGGTCCTGGAACTTGCCGCCGGCGATGAGGCCGAGAACGTGCGCTCCGTCGTACCAGATGGGAGCGCCCACTTCGGCCGCCACGTCCTTCAGCTCCTTGATCGGAGCGGGGAACAGGAAAACGGATAGACCGAACTGGACGACCTTGGGCTGGACCTCGCGGATGAGCTTGGCCGCGCCGTCCACGTCGATCACCATATCATGGGTGTCGAACGGATACGTGGCGGTGTTGACCCCCCTGAGGCCGACCGCGCCGAACTTGGCGGTGGATATGTGCGCCCCGTGGTCCAGGGAAGTGCAGGTCATGGTCTCGCCCGGCTGCATGAGGGCCATGAGGGCGGCCATGTTGGCGACGGTCCCGGATATCGGGCGGACGTCGGCGAACTGGCACTTGAAGATGCGCTGGGCCAGCTCGAGGCATTTGATCTCGACCTTGTCCACGAAGATGTTGCCGTTGTAGTAGCGCTTGCCAGGAAGTCCCTCGGCGTAGCGGTCGTGGAAGTCGGATATCATCATTTCCTTGGCCAATGGGCTCATGAGGTTCTCGGAGGCGATCATGGGGATCGATTCCTCGAACCACTTGTTGTGCTGCTGCACCTGGTCCCGGATCCAGTAGGCGTCCTCTTTCATAAGGTCACTTGCAACCCCATCAAAAGGGGGGATTAAATAGGTTGGCCTCGGGCAATTCCCCTTGGAATCAAAGGGGTGAAATCATTTATTAGCTGGCAACCCCTGACTTGCTGGGATAGAGATGAACGGAACGGAGCAGTTGGTTTCCAAGAAGGCCGAGGTGTGGAAGGGCAAGCTGCTGGACGTGTCCAACCGAAACCCGCTGGTCAGGTTCCGCAAGCACAAGGCCTCCGTGCTGACGGTGGCCCTGCCCGACGCCGCCACCTTGTACAAGGAATTGGACCAGGGTCGGCAATACACCGTTATCTCCGAGCCCCAGGGGCAGGAGGAAACGGGAACTGGGCGACTGCTGGTGGCCGCTCAGGTCCCCGAGCAGCCGGTGGACCGGGTGCTTTACAATCTGCGCGGCAAGTCCCGCACCTACCGCAGCGACCACGGGGTGAACATCCTCTATGTGGCGGTGGGATCGCTGCTCTGGAAGGAGGCGGGTTCCGAGGAGTTCAACGAGTCGCCCCTCTTCCTGGTCCCCGTGGCCCTGGAGAGGCAGAACTCCTTCTCCCCTTACCGTTTGCAGCCCCTTGACGAGGACTCGGTGTTCAACCCCACCCTGCGCAAGAGGCTGGAACTGGACTTTCGCCTCAAGCTGCCGGACTTCGACCTGGACAACGGCTTCGATCTCCCGGCGGCGTTGGAGGAGATCAGGAAGGCCATCCCGCCCAGCTCTGGCTGGCAGGTGAACGCCAGCTGTCATCTGGCCTTGTTCCATTTCTCCAAATTGCTGATGTACTCCGACCTGGACCAGGGGCTTCCGTCCCTGTCCACGCAGCCGGTCATACGAGCCCTGGCCGGGGACCCGGCGGCGCTTCCCCCCGAGCCCTCCGGCATGCCCAGACCGCAGGAGTACGACGTCAAGCTGCGGCCCGAGGATTCCTTCCAGGTCCTTGACGCGGACTCCAGCCAGCAGGAGGCGGTGCAGGCCGCCTTGGCCGGGGTCAGCTTCGTGCTGCAGGGTCCGCCGGGAACCGGGAAGAGCCAGACCATCACCAACATGATCGCCGAGCTGATGGCCAACGGCAAGCGCGTGCTGTTCGTATCGCAGAAGATGGCCGCCCTGGACGTGGTGCAGGGGAACCTGGAGAAATGCGGACTGGGCGACCGCTGCCTGGAACTGCACGACCCCAAGAAGAACCGGGCCGATATAATCAAGGAGATAGCGGCCTGCCTGGAGTTCCAGAACCGGCCGCGCGGCACGGTGCCCGAGGTGCGGGACCTGGCCATGGTGCGCCAGGAACTGAACGATTACGCGAGAGGCGTGCACGCCCCCCGGGGGCGGCTGGGAATCGACATCTACAGGATGATAGGTCAGTATGCAGCGCTGAGCGAGTCCGAGGACATCAACTTCAAACTGCCTGCCGTGCTTGACGTGGACGAGGACCGTCTGGGGCGCATGGAGGGCATGGTGCTCAGGCTGTCGCAGATGATGGCCGCCTTCCGCGATCCCGCCCATCCCTGGTCAGGGGCGCTGGTCACGGACTGGAGCGACCGGCTGCAGTCCAAGGTGCAGGAGGAGCTGTCCGCCCTCATCGAGGCCAGACAGAAGCTGTGGGCGGTCATGCCGTCGCTCACCTCCGCCCTGGAGCTTCCCGCCATGGAGTCCGTTCCGGACCTCCGGCGACTGAGGCAGCTCTACCGGGACATGGCCGAGAGACCTCTGGTGCGCAGGGAATGGCTGGAGGGGGACCTGGATGCCCTGGCGGCGATGACCGATGACGGCCTGGCGGCCTATCAGGACCTGTCGATGCGGGAGAAGGGGCTGCTGGGCATGGGCTCCCGGGACATCCTGGACCTTGATGGCAAGACCTTCCGGCACCGCTTCGAGGTGCAATACGCCGGATCGCTGCGCGTCCTTAACGGGGGTTTCCGCCGCGACCTGAAGATCCTGAGGGCCATATCTGGACGGCAGCTCAGCTATGAGGAGGCCAAGTTCATGGTCCGGGCGGTGGACGATTACCAACGCTCCCTGGCCAACTGGAAGGTCAAGCGGGACGGCCTGATGACCGCGCACCGGGGCGTCTTCACCGGGGACGGCGAGAAACTGCGCTCCCTGTCGGAACGTATAAACTGGACCAGGAAGTTCCGCTCCGCCCACGCGCTGTTCCTGAACGGCAAGGTCATGGACGACCTGGCCTCGGAGAGCGTGCCGCAGCACGTCCGGGACGGCGCCGTGGACATCGAGATGTACCTGGGACGTTTCGATTCCGCCCTGAACGTTTTCGCCTCCCGGTTCTCCCAGGACCACCGTCTGAACGGAAGGCCGCTGAGGGAC
>JAKPZB010000096.1 GCA_029560215.1 Methanobacteriota archaeon
CTTATCGACACCAGATTCGGCCTTGAACCCTACCACCTTGTCGCATCTTTTGACGATCAGAGGCAGCATCTTAGGCACGCTCTTCAGCTGCAGCTTGGTGACCTTGGCCTCGGAGGGAAGCTTCCCTCCCTTCTTGTCAAAGGTGAAATCGGATAGGGCCGCGGGTACCACCACCATGTCGTGGTCGATGTCGGGCATCAAAGATTCCAGGTCGGCCAGGCTCTCGAAGCGTTTGATCGGGAGGAAGGAAGGCAGCGGCACGGTGCAGCGCCCCATCCAAAGTTCGACGTCCGCCCCTTCATGATAGGCGGCCTTGGCCAGCTCGATCGCCGTCTCGCCGGTCCCCCTGTTGGTGACGATGCGCATGTCGTCCATGCTCTCGGCGGACGAGCCGCCGATGATCAGAAGACGCTTCCCTTTCATCTTTCCCGCGGAAAGCTTGCGGATGACGGCGTGGACGATCTCCTCCTTCACCGCTATCTTTGCTTTCTTCCCTTCCATGCGCGGTCCGATGAACTCCACGCCGGCCTTCTTGAGCTTGACGATGTTCTCCGCGACCATAGGATTGTTGAACATCGCGCCATGCATGGCCGGTGCGATCAATACCGGAACTCCGGAACCGAGGGCCACCGTGGCCATTGTCGTCACCGTAGTATCGTCTATGCCGCAGGCGATCTTGGAGATGGTGTTCGCGGTGGACGGAGCGATGAGAAGAAGGTCCGCCCTTTCCTTCACGTCGCCCATGAGCGAAACGTGCTGCACCCGGCCGTCCAGTTCGGTGATCGCCTCCTGACCGGTGGCGAAGCTCATGGCGTAAGGCGTCACCAGCTTCTGCGCTTCCGGCGTGAGCACCGGAATGACCGTGGCGCCGTGGCGCATGAGGTCCCTGGCCAGCTCGAAGCACTCCACGGCGGCGATGGAGCCGGTGATGCCCAGAACTATCTTCTTCCCTTTCAGCAGGGAGGACTGGCTACCGATGATGGCATCGGAGGGGTGCATGCTGCTAAATTCGGCCGACTCGATTTAAACGTATGCCTGAATTGCTTTCTTGACCGCTTCCAGGACCTCTGGCAGCTTTCCGTTGGAGTCGACGACGGTCCACCTGGCCTCCCTGGCCAGGGTGAGGTAGATGTCCTGAACTTTAGTAAGATAATCCACCCGCTCGAACTTGCTGAGCTCGCCGCGGTTGCCGACGCGGTTCATGGCCACCTTGGGGTCGCTGGTGAGCAGTATGGTCACGTCCGGATGACGCACGACCGGCCCGTTCAGGTTCAGCAGCCAGGATACGGCGTTCTCGCCCATGTCCTTCTCCAGAGCGGCCCCTTGGTAAGCGACGGTGGAACCGTAATAGCGGTCGCAGATGACCACCTTGCCGTCCTTCAGCATCTGTTCGATGCGCAACGTGTGCTGGCACCTATCGGCCGTAAAAAGCAGCGACTCCGTCCGGGGGTCCAGCTCCTCGTTGTTCGCGCGGCGGACGGCTTTACCGAGCCAGTCGTCGGTCGGTTCGGCGGTCAGCACGGCCTCTCTTCCGTTCTCCTCCAGCCAGGCCTTGAGCTTCTTGGACACGGTGGACTTGCCGGTGCCGTCTATGCCCTCCAGCACGATGAAGACGCCCTTTCCGCTCATTTCAGACCCGCCTTGCGCTGGTACATCCTCCAGCTGAGGATAAGTTCCTTCGCCGCGTACACCTCGTCCACCCGGGAGATGGAGGTGGAGATCGGCGCCTTCTTGACCTCCGCCGGATCGGCGTTGGCTATATCCAGTAACGCCTGGGCGTAGCGGTCCAGCGTCTCCTTGCTCTCCGACTCGGTCGGCTCGATCATGAGCGCCTCTTCCACCAGAGAGGGGAAGTAGATGGTGGGGGACATGAAGCCACGGTCCAGGAGCGCCTTGGCGATGTCCGTGGCGTGCACGCCCTTCTCCTTGGCTAACTTCTTAGCGGAAACGACGAACTCATGCTTGCGCAGCTGGGCGAAGGGCATTTCGTACGTCGGAACGACCTTGCTCTTCAGGTAGTTGGAGTTGAGCACCGCCTTCTGCGAGACCTCCTTCAGGCCGTCGCCTCCCTGGGCCAGTATGTATGAGTACGCCCGGACGAGCACGGCGAAGTTGCCGAACATTGAACGGACCTTGCCGATGGTGTCGAACCGATCGTAGTCCAGGCGGTACTTTCCTTCCTCGGACACGATGCGCGGGACGGGAAGGTAGGGCTCCAGGAATTGCTTGACGCCAACCGGCCCCGCGCCCGGCCCGCCCCCGCCGTGCGGCGTGGCGAAGGTCTTGTGCAAGTTGAAGTGCACAATGTCAAAGTCCATGATCCCCGGGGCGGTCATGCCCATGATGGCGTTGAGGTTGGCACCGTCGTAGTATAGCAAAGCTCCAACAGAATGCACCATCTCCGCCAATTTCGTTATATCCTTCTCGAACAGCCCCAGAGTATTGGGGTTGGTGACCATGACCGCGGCGGTGCGTTCGGAAAGCGCAGCTTTCAGCGCCTCCAGGTCCACGCAGCCGTCCGGCCCGGACGGGATCTCGATGACGGTGAAGCCGGCCATGGCCGCGCTGGCTGGATTCGTTCCGTGAGCGGAATCGGGGACGATGACCTCGCTGCGCGGGTCCTCCCTATCCTCGTGGTACGCCTTGGCGATGAGCATCCCGGTGAACTCGCCGTGCGCTCCGGCCGCCGGTTGCAGGGTTACCGCGTCCATGTAGGAGATGGCGCATAACGACTTCTCCAGCTCGCGCATCAAGCGTAACGCGCCCTGAATGGAATCCTCGTCCTGGCAAGGGTGAACGGACGCTACGGTCGGAAGGGACGACAGCTTGTCCGCGTACTTGGGATTGTACTTCATGGTGCACGATCCGAGCGGATACATTCCGTTGTCCACCCCAAAGTTCATCTGGGAGAGGTTGGTGTAATGACGGACGACATCCATCTCCGGGATGTCCGGGAGGCAGAGGTCCGTCCGCTCCATTCCCTCGGGGATCTTGACGTCGTCCTCGCTCATCAGGCAGAAATCGTTCTCGCCTTTCAGCTCGAAGATGAGCGGCTCGTCGTAACGCGCCTGGCGGTAGCTCATTGGGCCACCTCCCTGAGGGCGGTCACGAGGCGGTCCACGTCATCGTCGGAGGTCATCTCGGTCGCGGTGAGCAGCATGTGGTCCACGAGGCGGGGAACGTGCTTCTGCAGCGGAAGCCCGCCGATGATCCCATGGCGGAGCAGAAGCTTGTTAAGCTTCTCCGGCCTCAATGGTGCTTTGACCACGAACTCATTGAAGTGGGCGCCGCTGAACACTGGGGAGTCGTAACCGTCTATCTCGGCCACCCGTTCCATCAGTTCCGCCGCCTTCTTCAAGTTGATGCGGGCCACGGAGCGCAGGCCTTTGGAGCCGGTCATGCCCAGGTAAGCGGAAACCGCCACGGCAAGAAGCGCCTCGTTGGTGCAGATGTTCGACGTGGCCTTGCTCCGGCGGATGTGCTGCTCCCGCGTCTGGAGCGTCATGCAGAAGGCGCGGCGGCCGTCCTGGTCCCTGGTCATGCCTATGAGCCGCCCGGGCATCTTGCGCACGTGCTCCATGCGGCAGGCGAATATGCCTAACGATGGGCCGCCGACGTTCATCGGCAGTCCCAGAGGCTGCCCTTCTCCGATCACGATGTCCGCGCCGTACTCGCCCGGAGGTTTCACCAGCGCCAGGGATAAGGGGTTCACGCCGACCACCAGCGGTATGTTCGGGAACTCCTGCTTCAGCTTCGGCGCCTGCGAGTCGATTATCCCGAAGAGGTTCGGCACCTCCGCGTATATTCCGCAGACGTCCTCGGTCATCTTTTCCCGAACGGAATCGAGGTCCAGCTCGCCGGTGAACGGATCATAGCTGTACTCCACCACGTTCAGTTTTGCCCCGGAGACATAGTTCTTCAGCACGGAACGCTTGTCCCAGGACATGGCCTCTGGAACGAGGAACGTTCTCTTCGGCAGAATACGGTGGCACATGGTGGCCGCTTCCCCGAGGGCGGTAGACCAATCATAGTTGGAGGAGTTCGCGGCGTCCATTGCCGTGAGCTCGGCGATGTAGCTCTGATATTCGAACAGGGATTGCAGCATGCCCTGGCTGATCTCGGCCTGGTATGGCGTGTACGAGGTGATGAACTCCGAGCGGGAAATTATCGTGTTGACGGCAGAGGGAATGAAGTGATGATAGTACCCTCCGCCCAGGAAGCTCGGTGCAACGTCGGCGGTAAGGTTCTCAGCAAGCATGGCTTGCACTTGGCGAACCACTTCTATCTCGCTCTTGCCCTTGGGGAGAGGGATGTCGTCGATCCGCACCTCGCCCGGAATGTCGGAGAACAGCTCCTCCACGTTCTCTATCCCAAGCTCATCCAGCATCCTGCGGTCCAAAGCCATGGTAACGAGCCCTCCTAGGCCGATATCTCAATAAATAGTTTGGCTGGCTATGCCTTGGCACACCATTTTTTTTCAAGAAGATCTAATTGCGCCTGGCCTGCACTTCCTGCACCAGGCGCGAGTAGAGCGACGGCAACGATTGTACGTCCTTGATGTCCTGCTTGGCGACCACGACCAGTCTCTGGCGTAGCGTATCATCGTAAGGAACGGCGTTGGCGGTAAGCGCATTCCGAAGCAATCGTCCGAGCTGGCCGCCCTTGCGGTCCCAGTCGGTCATGATGATGGCAGTTTTGCCGTCCCTGGCAAGTCGATCGGCTATGGCGAATATCCCGTCGCTGCTCTGCACCTGGATCATTTCCCCTTTGACGCCCAATATCGTCAAGGCGCCGCGGTCCCTCATTCCCTCCACGAGGATGACCGCCTTCGGATCGCGGGATATCAGCTCCTCGAGCACCGCCTGGATCTCGTCCAGGCGTTCCTTGGGCGAGCGTCCGAGGGTCATGGAGATACTCCCAGTTTCCTTCTTACCTGTTCCTCAGGCGCGTTTATCCGAACGACCTTCATGCGCTGCGTGTGTCCTCTGGAAACGGTAACTTTGGCTCCGATCACTGATGATAGTAGCTCCTCCACCTCCTCGTTGGCCCGGCCCCCCTCGGGAGGGGCGCGAACCTTGACGATCAGGCGATGACGCCAGGGGTCCACGTCCTGAACACCGGGCGAAGTGCTGTTCGGAGTAACGATGATATCCATCTCCGACCCGTCCGTTGACGGCCGCAGGCATTTGGAGAGGTCCACGCTTCCGGAACGGGCGGAGGATTACTTAATCCTTAAGAGAATTGGTACGCCTGGCGTTCACCTTTCGAACGAGCTAGGTCAGTTTCTTATATCAACAACCGAATCCGTCTGCGATGGCGCCTCCGCTCGAACCGCTCAACTACAAGGAGG
>JAKPZB010000099.1 GCA_029560215.1 Methanobacteriota archaeon
ACAGCCGGAGGGTGGTGGACTGGGTCAATGAGAACTACGAGGCGATAAGGTCCGCCGCGGAGAGCACCACCAAGCATGGCAAGCTGGTGAAGGTACGCGCCTTCGCCTCCGGCCGATCCCTTTTCTTGCGCTTCTCGTATGAAACGGGGGACGCCATGGGCATGAACATGTGCACCATCGCCACCGAGGCGGCCTGCCGACTGATCGAGGAGAGGACCGGCGTCAAGCTAATCTCCGTCTCGGGGAACATGTGCGTGGACAAGAAGCCCGCCGCCCTCAACTTCATCGACGGCCGGGGGAAGACCGTCCTGGCCGATGTGAGGATCCCCGCCGATCTGGTAAAGGACAAGTTGCACACCACCCCGGAGGCGATGGTGGAGACCTGCTACCGCAAGAACCTGGTAGGAAGCTCCCTGTCCCTGTCGTACGGTTTCAACGCCCACGCCGCCAACATGCTCGCCGCGTTCTACATCGCCACCGGACAGGACGCCGCCCAGGTGGTCGAGGGTAGCATGGCCAGCACCACCTGCGAAATATGCGAGGAGGGCGTCTATCTCTCCGTGCGTCTGCCATGCATCGAGGTCGGAACGGTCGGTGGCGGCACCCGTCTGCCGTGCCAGAGCGAGGCGCTTTCCATGATGGGCTGCTCAGGCGCGGGCAAGGCCAAGAAGCTGGCGGAGATAGCCGGGGCTTTGGTCCTGGCCGGGGAGCTGTCCACCCTGGCGGCGCAATCCGCCGGCGAGCTGGGCAAGGCCCACAAGGCGCTAGGAAGGTAACGTCGGGTCGGCCGGTCTAAATTAAAAACCCTCATATACCTTCTACCCCATGGTGCGGACGCAATGCCAGTCATCAACTTCAACCTGGAGGACTTGAAGTCCCTGATGGGTACCAAGATGGAGGACCATGAGGTCCTGGACCGCATCCCGATGATCGGTGCAGACTTCCATGATTTCGACCCGGTCACCAAGGAGGCCTCCATCGAGTTCTTCCCCAACCGGCCGGACCTCTACTCGGTCGAGGGACTGGCAAGGGCGCTGCGCTCCTTCTTCGACATCGAGCTGGGATTGCGCACCTATGACATCTCCGCCTCCGACATCGTGATGAAGGTCGAGCCCTCGGTCAAAGGGGTCCGTCCCTACGTGGTCGGAGCGGTGATCCGAGGCGTGACGCTCGATGACAAGGGCATACGCTCCCTGATGGAGCTGCAGGAGAAGCTGCACCTCACCGTCGGGCGCAAACGGGCCAAGGTGGCCATCGGCGTTCACGACCTGGACCGGGTGAGCCCTCCCTTCGTGTACAAGGCCGTGCCCCCCGGGTCCGTATCCTTCGTCCCCCTGGCCAAGGAAGAGCCCATGACCCTGGCCGAGGTGCTGGAGAAGCACGAGAAGGGCCGGGACTACAAGCAGCTCCTGGACGGAAAGGAGCTTTACCCGGTGATCCTGGACGCCGACAACGAGGTCCTTTCGTTCCCGCCGATCATCAACGGCCGTCTCACCACCGTCACCACCCAGACCAAGAACCTCTTCATAGATGTGACCGGTACCGACCAGAACACCATCAACGGGGTCCTGAACATAGTGTGCACCTCCATCGCCGAAAGGGGAGGGGTGATCGAGACCATCACCCTCCGGGGCGAGGAGAAGGGGATGACCCCCAACCTGAGGCCCAAGCAATGGCTTTTGGACGTGGATAGGACCAACGCCTCCCTTGGCCTGGACCTGGAACCCCTGGCCATGTGCCAGTGCCTGACCCGGATGGGTTATTCCGCCGAGCCCAAGGGACACAAGGTCAAGGTCTCCTCGTCCCCGGTGCGCATGGACCTCATTCACGTGGCGGACGTGGTGGAGGACGTGGCCATCGGCTACGGCTACGAGAACTTCGGGAATTCCAGACCCGTCTCGCGCACCGTCGGCGGCGAGCGGCGCATGGAAAGGGTGGCCGACCTGGTGCGCCAGATGATGGTCGGTTACGGCCACTGGGAAGTGACCACCCTCACCCTTTCGTCGACGGACGAGCAGTTCTGCAAGGTGCCGTACCCGGAGGTTCCCGCGGTGGAGGTGCTGAACCCGGTCAGCGAGGACCACAACTGCCTGCGCGTCCATCTGATACCGTCGCTGCTGACCGTTCTCCACAAGAGCAAGCACCGCGACCTTCCTCAACGCGTGTTCGAGGTGGGCGACGTGGTCATCGACTCCAAGCGCAGGAAGCATCTGGCGGTGATGTCCATCCATTCCAAGGCCGGCTTCACCGAGATGAAGTCCCTGGCCGAGGGCGTGCTCAAGGAGCTGGGGGTGCAGTGCTCACTGGCCCCCGGTGATATGGCCATGTTCATCCCCGGACGCTGCGCCATGGTCAAGGTCAACGGTCGCACGGTCGGGCATTTCGGGGAGCTGCATCCGCAGGTCATAACCGCCTATGAACTGGGTCATCCGGTCATAGCCTTCGAGCTGGACCTTCAGGACCTCATGTCCGGGCGGGGAGAGAAAATCATTTAAACAAGCCGAGGTAGCCAAGCCCGGATCACGGCGCCGGCCTTGAAAGCCGGTGGTACCTGGTACCCCGGGAGTTCGAATCTCCCCCTCGGCGCTTCATTCTCAACTCTTCGTCGTCGACGTCCTGGTGCGCAGCCAAAGCGGTATCATGGCCAGGGCGCTAATGGTTCCGAAGGAGGCCAATATCCCCCACATCAGCCACCCGTTGTCGAAGGTGTCGTACAGGATGCCGCCGATGAAGGTGGAGCCGAACCATCCGAACGAGGAGACCACGCCGAACACCCCGAGATACTTACCGCGCGAATCGTCCGGGGCCAGGAGCACGGTGAGGGCGTTGGACACCGGCACCACGATGATCTCCCCCATGGTGATGATGATCATGGTCAACGCCAGCCAGTAGCCGTCCGTCACCGCCGCCACCAGCAGGTAGCCGATGGAATACACCACCGATCCGGCCAGCATCCCCAGGTAGGGATTCCGGTCGGTCAGCCATCGGCTGATGGGCATCTGCAGCAGGACCACCATTATTCCGTTCAGGCCGAAGACCAGCCCGATGGTGGCGGTGTCGATGCCCACCCGTTCGTTGGCGTAGACGGTATAGGTGGAGCCGAACTGCCCGGACATGATGAAAAGCGGCAGGGTGAACAGGCAGAACAGCAGGAAGACCGGCTTGAGGTCGCCGAGGCCCCTCAGCCCCACTTCCTTCTTCTCCCTGGGGGCGGGAACGTACGATTCGGTGAGCATCAGCGCCACGATGAGCGCGGCGAAGAAGGATATGACCGCGGATATGGTGAAGGTGAGCGGGAAGGAGATGAGGATGAGCGCCCCGCCGATGATCGGACCCACCGCGAAGCCAAGGTTCCAGGAGACCCGGAGCAGACCGTAGGCCTCCATGCGCTTGGGCGGCTCCGTCATGTCGGCCACCATGGCGTTGTTGGCCGGCTGGAAGACCCCGCCGAAGAAATAGCTGAGCGTGAGGAGGATGGCTATGAGGATGAAATCCGGATCATAGGTGACGATGACCGCCAGCAGCACGAAGGTCAGGCAGCGCAGGAGCATGGAGGCCACCATGACCCCCCGCCGCCCGTAGCGATCGGCCATCAGCCCTCCGATCATGTTCCCCGCGGCCCCGATCACCCCGGCGACGGTGAGCACCAGCCCGCCCAGGGCCATGGACACCTCCAGGTCCTGCTTCAGGAACAGGAGGATGTAGGGGCTGATCAGGCTGTATCCCACGCCGTCGATCAACATCGACCAGAAGAGCACCCACATCCTCCGGTCGAACCCGCGGTATCCCAGGACCATCTCGTTTCACCTTCGCCGCAAGCCCGCCTCGATCGACAGCGGTCCTCCGATCGTCAGAAGGTCTATGCCTGACCCAAGGTCAGTTCAGACCAGCGGTCTCCCTTCCTTGATGACCAGTTCGTCGTCCACGTACACGTCGGGTCGAAGCACCAGGCAGTCCAGGTGGATGAGGGCGTGCGCGTCATGTTCCAGGTTCATCCCTATGGCGAAATGCACCGTTCCTCCCACCTTCTCGTCCTCCAGCGTGTTGCAGGACATCTTGGCGTTGGGATTGAGGCCTATGCCCAGCTCGCCCAGGTGCCGGGCGTTCCGCTCCTCGTCCTTCTTCCCCTGGTCCCGGGCCATGGCCGCGGAACGTTCCAGTAGCGAATCCAGCTTGCGGGCGGTCTCTCCCCCGGCGATCTCGGCGGCGTAGCCCTTCTCGAACCTCACCCGCACCGGAACATCAGGCATCTCCGCGTGGGTGTCCAGGTCCACCGTGCCGTCGAAGACGATGAGCCCCTCGGCGGTCCCGTTGGCCGGCGAGACGTACACCTCCCCGGTGGGCAGGTTGCCGCCCTTCCCCGGCTGGGTGAAATCGCCGTCGTCGTAACGCCCCTGGCGACCGACTATGCTGAAGCGGACGTCGGTGCCGGCCGGAGAGGTGACCCTCACCGTGCTGCCGGAGTCTATCCTTTCCTTCAGGGCCTTGGCGTTCCTTCTGAGCAGGGCGTAATCGATGGGCACCCCCCGCTCGAAGATCTCCCGGGTGCAATTGGGCGACCAGAACGATCGGCTGCGCCTGTCCCCGTCCAGGACCTTATCGTAAAGGTGCGAGTACTTCTCCCCGTCCCGGCCCACGTAGCCGATGCGCATGCCGTACGGGTCCTTCCCCACCCGTCCCCGGCAGACGGTGATGATGACCTCCGGCTCGCCCCTGATGGCTTCCAGCACCGCCGGGTCGGCCATGGTGAAGTTGTCCTTGTCCTGCTGGACCACCATCACCGGGGCGGCCTTCAGCTCCGCCGCCTGCCGGAAGATCTCCTGACAAATCTCGAAGACATCACCGCCCAGGTTGGTGATGATGAGCACCCTCTCCCCCTCCTTCACGGCAAGGCAGTCGGTGAGGGCTATCCTCGCCGCCTTCCGAAGTTCTTCCCCATCGGCCATGCCTTCTTGAGCTGAAGGCGATTATTTATGCGTTTTCGAGTTCGGTAGTTCGTTTATCATCTTGCCGCCGTTATCAGCATTTTCAGGTCGGGCACGTCAAACGATATATGGCTCCATGATCTGGATTCCCGCAAGCGCGTGAACATGGCCACCATCGTGCATTTTGATCTGCCGGCCGAGGACCTGGAGAGGGCCGCCTCCTTTTACGAAAAGCTCTTCGGCTGGAAGTTCGAGCGCATGCCCGGGCCCATCGAGTATTACGGGATAATGACCTTCGATGAACATGGCAGACCGTCCCTGGGCGGGGGCGTGGGAAAGAAGAACGAATGGGACACCGGCATCACCAACTATATCGGCGGGGACTCCGTGCAGGACGCCCCGAGCAGGACGATCGAGCTCGGAGGAAAGGTCGTTCTGCCCCACACCGAGGTCGGGGAGTTCGGCTATTTGGCGGTCTGCCTCGAAATGGAAGGCAACAAGTTCGGGACATGGGAGAACAAACCCGATTCGAAGTTCCGATAAATTCCGGGCAAATTATTTAACGCTCCAGAATCAATATCGCTCCGCGGTCAGAGCAGGATGGGAGCTCGATGTGCGATCATGGTTACAGGGAAAGCCATTGCGCGAGCGGAAAGGTGCCGACCCCGGGACGCGTCGGCGACTTGAAATGTCCGGCGCGGGAAAGGGCATCATCGAACCTCCTGGGATGGCGGGAATGCCGCCATCTCGACCTGGCCTATGCGGGGGCGTGGCAGCCATGAGCGACTGCCCCCGCCTGGGGAAGGACGGCAGGTGCAACGGCCTCTACTATGGCTTCGCCTGCATCAAGGACAAATGCCAGATGGAGGACCGCGACGCTTCGTGCCCCAACTGCATCGGCGGCGATTACTGCCTCAAGTACGGTCGCTTCGGTTGCGTGGGGCCCAAGAACTGCGCCACCAAGGAGGACTACCTCACCTTCATCCGCAAGGCCCGGGACCGCGCGGCGGTCTAGACATATAGCTCTTTTCTGATCCGGGGGACCATGGCCGCCAGCACCGCCTGTTCGGTCAGAGCGACGCGGTCGAGGGCGCCGTTGGTCAATATGCCTATCGCTCCCTTTCCGGAACCCTGATCGCCCTCCTCGAACAACTGGGCGCAGGCGTCGCCGACGGGCATCCCCTTGCGCACCAGCTCGGCGATGGCCGGCGGGTAGCGGAAGCCCATGCCATGCCCCCTGGTGACCCAGCCATTGCCGTCGATGATGACGCAGTGCTGCACGTCGTAAAGACCGTCCTCCCTCTCCAGAACCCCCGCTTCGATGCCGACGCCCAGATCGCCCTTGCCCAGGCTCTCCCGGGCCCTGACCTCGGCCCCCAGCTCCGCCTCCTTTCCCCAGGGTTGCTCCCCCACCGGGGTGAGGACGGCGACGGCGTTCACCGTCAGCTGGGGATGGAACCGCTGTATCACCTGGCGCGCCGCGGCCACCTTGACCGGGTTCTGGGAACCGACGTTCACCAGCAGCGGCCGAAGCAGGCGTCCCTCGGCGTCGATCTCGCCCCTGAGTACCCTGGTCGAGCTTATCGGCCGGTAATCCTCGGCCAGAACGTGAGGCACGACCACGATGCGAACCGGGCGCAGACCGTTGCGGAGCCGCATGTCGTTTATCCGGGGCCCCAGGGCCTGGGTCTCCTGCGATACCACCAGGACGTCCAGGTCGGGGTCGGTGGGGGCCGTCCCCTCCTTGACGTTCAAGGGCGACAAGGTGAACCCAACGCCCTTCTGGACCAGAAGCTCCCGCAGCGCCCTCTCCCTTTCCGCGTAGGGAAGCACCACGCTCTTGTGCCTTCGGCAATAATCGTCGCTCATCAGGCCGACGGCCAGGACATCCCCGCTCGCCGCGGCCACCTCCAGCAACCTACGGTGACCCTTGTGTATGACGTTGAACGTGCCGCCTACTCCGACCTTCATCATAGCACCGATAGCACCAGGGCGCCTATCATGATTATGACGCTTATGACATAAAGGGTGAGCAGCTGCCGTTTCTTCTTGCGCAGGGTCGCCTCGTTGCCCTTCTCGCATTCCTCGGAACAATAACGGTCATCGCCCACGAAGGCCTTGCCGCAGGACCTGCAATGTCGATGCTGGGCGATCTTTTGGTTCATGTTCCTCGGACCTTCCACGGGGGATATAAAGATTAGGTCATGGCGAGCGGCGGTCCAACTCGTTGTTCACGATGGTGATGCAGTGGTCGGCGTGATAGGACACCGGTCCCAATTTCACCACCTTCGGCTCGTAACGCAACAGCAGCCCTTCCTCGTCGGGGGTGAGGTCCATGTGATCGCTCAGGACGAAGGTGACGTTCTCCGGGAGCTCGGTGTCCCGGATGTCCGCGCCGTCCTCCTTGAGGTACACGATCTCGGTGCCTTCGTCCAGAAGGCCGAGCACGTCCTGATAGGTCCTGGTGCTGACGTAGATCCCGGGGGTGCTCCTCTCCTCGGTGCGGGCGTCCTTCATCAAGGCGTTCCGGATGAGCGCCCCGGTGCTCCTCTCGTCCGGGTTCAGGTAACGAAGCTCGCTGCCCACCAGCCGGATGGTTCGGGCCGGCCCGGGCGGTCCCTGGAGCACCAATATCACCTCCACGTCCTTGCGCAGGTCGTGGCTGAGGAAGAAGGCGGAGTTGATGCATCTCAGCAGGACGTCCAGACGGCCGGCGCCTCCGGCCAGGTCGTCCAGCTTGAAGTCGGCGGCAGTGGCGGCCTTGTGGCCTATGATTATGAATCGCCTCACTGCAGCCCCTCCAGTCCGCCGCCCTGCATCTGCTTCATCAGCTGCTTCCGCAGCTTGCGGTTCCCCATGAAACCGCGGACGGCCTTCTTGGAGGAGTTGTACTGCTGCAAAAGCTCGCGAACGTGCTTGGCGTCCATGCCCGAGCCGCGGGCGATGCGCATCACCCGGGAGGACTTGATGAGCTTGGGGTTCTCCATCTCCTCGTCGGTCATGGAGTCCATGATGATGCGGAAGCGGCGCAGGCGTTCCTGCGTCTCCTCGATGTTGACCTTGTCCTGGAGGCCGCCGCCCAGGCCGGGAAGCATGCTCATGAGCTTCTTGAGCGGTCCCATGTTGGTAAGCATCTCCATCTGCTCGTACATCTCCTTCAGGGAGAACTTGCCGGACATGATCTTCTTGGTCGTTTCCAGCGCCTGCTCCTCGGTGATGGATTCCTTGGCGGTCTCCATCAGTGACTGCAGGTCTCCCATGCCCAGCAATCGGGAGATGAAACGGGACGGTATGAAGGGGTCCAGGTCCTCCAGGTGCTCGCCCACGCCGATGAACACGATGGGCGCCTTGGTGCGCGATACGGCGGAAAGAGCGCCTCCGCCCTTGGCCGTTCCGTCCATCTTGGTGAGTATCACCGAGGTCACGCCGACCGCGTCGTGGAATGCCTGCGCCTGCGGTCCGGCCTGCTGACCGACGCTGGCATCCAGGACCAGTATCCGCTCGTTCGGGTTGGCCACCTTGGCCACCGCCTTGATCTCCTCTATGAGGTCGCCTTCCAGGGCGTGCCTTCCGGAGGTGTCGATGATGATGACGTCCAGAGCGCTGAACTCCCTCATGCCGGTCTCGACGATCTTCACGGCCGAAGGTTCACCGGGCGAACCGTAGACCTGAACGCCCACCTTGTCGCCGATCTGCTTCAATTGGTCGTAAGCGGCCGGCCGGTGCACGTCCGCCGCGATGAGGCCGACCTTGAGGCCCTTCTTGTGAAAGTAACGTCCGAGCTTGCCGGCGCTGGTGGTCTTCCCCTGACCGTAAAGGCCGACCATCATGATGACCTGCTTGCCCAGCGGCAGCGTGCGCTGCTCCCCGAGTATCTTCACCAGTTCGTCGTAGATGATCTTGATGACATGCTCCCGCCCGGACTTGCCGGCGGGGGGCTTCTCGGTGAGCGCCCGGCGCTCCACCTCCTTGGTTATCTCCAGGACCATCTTGACATTGACATCGGCCTGAAGGAGCGCCCGCTGGATGTCCTTGGACACATCCTTGATCAGCTTGTCGTCGACATTGCTGGAGTTGGCGACCTTCTTCAGGGCGTCCCGCAGTGATTGGCCCAATCCTTCCAATACCATCTTCAGACCTTCAATGACAATCCAACCGGGTTAGATAACCTTTGCTACAGGTAGAGGCAGAAAAAGGGGTTTGGGAAGGACCAGTCCTGTCAGAAGGGATGGGATGCACTCTGAAAACCAGCCCAGACCTTCCCGAACACTACTATCCTTTCGACGATATATATAGTTTGCCATTTTTCTGAAAATAAGAGAAAAAACCGGCCGCGGCCAGCAGCCAGTCGGGAAAAGAATATGGGGTGTTAAGGGGTTTACAAGTACCCGGACTTCTGCAGGACCATGAGGTCCTCGGTGCTGAGCTTCTCTCCGCGCTTGAACTTGTCGAAGATCTCCTCGGACTCCTTCATGGCCACGCTCTCGTCCTTCTTCTTCCGGGCCTTGCGGGCCTTCTGCCTCAGGCCGGTGATGATCTTGTCGTAATCGTGCACCTGCCGGATATGGTCTATGTGGCGGCGGTGCTCCTCATCGGCCTTGCCCTTGGTCTCGATGAACTTCTCCTGGGCCTCGTCGGCCTCCTTCCTGAGCTTGTCCGCCTCCTCGTAGATCTTGATCATGGAGTCGTGCTCGTTCTGGGCTCCCTCGGCCAGTTCGCCGACCAGCCGGTGCTGCTCCTCGGCCTTGTCCTTGGCCTCGCGTAGCAGGGCGATGGCCTGGCGCACCTCGTCGTTGGCCTCCAGGGACTTCTCCCTCTCCCTGATCTGGATCTGGAGGGCCTTCATCTGTTCGACCAGGGCCTTCTCCTTGTCCCTCTTCAGGTCTCCGGAGGTCATGTGGATGAACTCGAGCTGCTTCAGGTCCTTCTTCAGCTTGGCCACGGACGGCCCCTCCTGGGGGACGTTGTCCTTCTTCAGGGCCATGACCTTCTTGTTGAGCTCGCTGACCTGTTCGTTGAACTTGTCGCGGGCGTCCTTGGCGGCTCGCACCTGTTCGTTCATCTTGTCGCGGTTCTCGCGGTGCTTGGCAGCACTGTCCACCAGCTCACGGACCTTGGCGTTGAGTTCGTCCCTCTTCTGAACCCATTCCTTGGTCTTGTCGTTCAGTTCATCCCTGAGCCGGCGGTGCTTCTCCGCCTCGTTGTTGTTAAATTGACGCTTCTGGTCGAGGTCCTCCAAGAGTTCTGTCATAAACGTTCACGCTCAAATGTTAAATTAAATAAGACTCAAGCCTGGAACTAGGCATAAGAGATTTTGTTTATAACTTTTTCGATAATCGGGTTAATCTATCCAGCATCGGAACGGCGGCCTATCTCCGGTCCTCTTTGTGGGACCCGTCGCCGAGGTCGACGTCCTGCCAGTCTTTGTCAGGCGCCTCGTCCAGCATGGTGAAGCGCACCTTCAGGCGGCCGTTCTCGTACTGCAGGGCCGCCGTCCTCACCCTCGACTGGTAGAAGCAGACCCGCTTCCCCTGCCTCGACAAACGTCTCTCGGTGCAGCGGATCAGTTCGGCCATCTCCAGGTCCCTTATGCGGCGATAGCAGGCGGCTATGGGTATCCCGAACTGTTCGGATATCTGCTGGGCGCTGCGGGGCGAACGTACCGTGGCCATCAGTATCTTGACCGCGTACTCGTCCGTCAGCAGCCGGGACTTCCCCAGCAGGTCCTCATTCCCCATCTGGCGACTTACAACGCCTTACAAAGATAAAAATTGTTGCGGAACTTCATTCGGGGACCCGGAGCATCTCCGGCCGGCCGCGGTCCCTCCACTCCACCTCCACCTCGAAACGTCCTTCCCTGAAGGTCAGGCGGGCCACGTCCACCTGGCACAGGTAGTACTTCCGCCTCTTGCCGCTCGGCGAGATGTCGGTGCGCAGGCACTTGACCAGGCCGGCGGCCTCCAGGGCGGTCATGCGGCGATAGGCCACGGCGATGGGTATGCCCGACAGAAGGCAGATGTCCTGAACTGAACGGGGCTGGGAGAAGGTCAGGCTCAGGATGCGGCCGGAGTATTCGTCCACCAGAAGCCTCGACAGGTTCAGGGCGCCCTTGGCCATGCCATCCCCAGCTACCAGCGGGAATATAATTCCCCTTCCCCGGATATCAGGGCTGATAACGTCAGAGCATCGGCTTCCAGACCGGGACGTCACCCGTCAGGTCCAGGAAATGACATATGGTGGTCGGCTTGATCCCCCGGAGCAGCACCGAACCGTTCAGGTTCTCCAGCCGGATGTGCAACCTGGCCTGGTGAGCGATCGTTTCCAGCCCGGCCGAGCCGTCCGTAGCCTCCAGCACCACCAGGTGCCAGCCCCGGCGCATCAGGTCCACATGCTGCATCAGTTTCGGGATGGCCTTGCCGTAAACGGATTCCAGGGCGTCCAGGCCCAACAGGGACAGGTAGGGTTCCCGGGAATCCTTCAGCAGATACTTGAGGGAATCCCAGCGCAGGTCGTTGGACAGGTCCGCCCCCTCCATCTTCTTCACGAACGGACGGGAACCGTCGGCCTCGCTGGCGTCGAGCACGTGCAGGGTATCCAGGGGCGCGTCGAGCAACCGTTCCTTGAGCGAGCTGTAATCGATGGTGCGCTGCGGGTACCAGAGAACGCCCCTGCCCTGCCGGAGGTGCTCCGCCACCAGGGCCGCCTCCATCCTCTCCAGCAGCTCCATGGGCAGTCCGGCCCCGATCTCCACCAGGGTGAGCGAACCGAGCGGCGCTCCGCCGAACAGGCGGTCAAGCTCCGACCAGCCGAAGGAACCCCGGCCGGCGGGAAGCTCCCCCTCGTTACGGGCGAGCCGAACTCCCCGCAGGTCCAGGTCCCGGTCCACCACGGTGACCCTTCCTCCTTCTAGGGAGAACAGGTACCTCCAGTTCCTGATAGAAGAGCCGCGCAGCTTCTCGATGTCGAGGGTCCGTACGCGGTTGCTCCCATGTTCCGAGTTGCGGAGCACGACGATCCCGTCGCCAAGATAATCCAGATGGCTCCGTTCGGCCGTCTCCATGACGAAGACCACGTTGGTCCCGGCCTTCTCGACCAAGTCCTTCTGCAACGCGTTCATGATGCGATAGGCGGGGATGCCGTAGTTCTCGGCCAACGCCTCCACGGAATCGAGGACCACCAGGGTCTTCTTGGGGAGATTGGTCTCGGCGATGTCGTAGGCCATCTCCAGCTCGGGGAGCATGGAGCCCACCTCCACCGTCACCGAGCCGTCGGGGTTCATCAGCGGCCCCTCCTCGTCCTCCAGGCCCAGCTCCCCCGCCTCGATCTGCCCTTCCAGGCGGTTCAGCTCCCGGCGGTCGACGTGCAGCTCCATGTCGTCCAGGTCCTTCCTTTTGGACCCGTCGCTGTTCCAAGAGCGTCTGAGAAAGGCCATTCCGGCCCTCATGAGCTGGTTCTTTTCAACTCGTTCTTTTAACCAAGGGAACTGGTGATACAAAGCCACGTCCGAAACGCGGGATGAAAGGTAATACTCTGGCTGCTTGTCGGAAAGCGCCTCTATGGTCTGCAGGGCCATGGTGGTCTTGCCGGTACCCGCATCGCCCTTTATGAGCAGGGAATGTCCCCCTGGCGATAACAGGAAATCGATTATCTCCCTGGGCAGCGTACCTGCGGTAGTCACGTTCACGTCACACCTGGCGAATATATCCAGATAGGGCATATTAATGGATACGCCTCAATTATCAACCGATGCCGTCCTCGCGCAATAGTAAGCTTATATGCCAAGAGCATCATCACATGAACTCTACTCGCGAACGGTGTGTTCAATGCTGATCTGTCCCCTAGACTTCCGGTATGGGCGCAAGGAGATGAAGGCTATATTCTCCGAGGACCGCAGGATAGACCTCCAGCTGAAGGTCGAGGCCGCGCTCGCTCGCGCCCACGCCAAGAGCGGGAACATTCCCCGTTCCGCGGCCAGGGAGATCACCTGCGCCGCTTCCGTGGACATCGTCACCAGGGAAAGGGTGTACGAGATAGAGGCGGAGACCAAGCACGACGTCATGGCGGTGGTCAAGGCCCTCTCGGAGAAGTGCGGGACCGCCGGCAACTATGTTCACCTCGGCGCCACCTCCAACGACATCATCGACACCACCACCGCTCTGCAGATGAAGTCCGCCCTGGACATCGTGGAGGCGGACCTTCTTGCCCTCCTGTCCACTTTGGCCGACCTGGCCGAGAAACATCGTTCCACCATGTGCATGGGCCGGACGCACGGACAGAACGCCATACCTACCACTTACGGGTTCAAGGTCGCCGGCTACGTCTCGGAGGTCATGAGACATATCGAGCGTCTTCGCGAGGCGCGCAAGCGCATCTGCGTCGGCAAGCTCTCGGGCGCCATAGGCACCGCCGCCGCGCTCGGTCCCAAGGCCAGAGAGGTCCAGGTCCTGATGATGAAGGATCTCGGCCTGGGGTACGAGGAGGCGGCCACCCAGGTGGTCTGCCGCGACCGCTACACGGAGCTGGTGTGCCTTATGGCCAACATCTGCACCTCGTGCGAGAGGTACGCCACGGAGATCCGCAACCTGCAGCGCTCGGAGATCGCCGAGGTCGCCGAGTCCTTTGACGCCAAGAAGCAGGTGGGCAGCTCGACCATGGCCCAGAAGCGGAACCCGATAACCTCGGAGAACATCTGCGGCCTCAGCCGCATCGTCAGAGGTTTCGTCACGCCCACGTTCGAGAACATGGTACTCTGGCACGAGCGGGACCTCAGCAACTCGTCCGCCGAGCGCTTCACGCTCCCGCACGTAATGATACTCACCGATGACATATTGTCCAAGATGGAGACGGTGTTCCGCGGGATATCCGTCAACAAGGAGAACATGCTCCGGAACATCAAGGCGGCCAACGGAATGATAATGGCCGAGCCGGTGATGATGGCGTTGACGTCCAAGGGCATCGGCCGACAGGACGCGCATGAGATCGTCCGCTCCACCAGCATGAAGGCCGAGGAGAAGGGCTGGGACCTGGAAAAAGCGCTATGGCAGAGCCCCGAGGTCAAGAAGCACTTCACCAAGGAGGAACTGGCCAAGGTTATGGACCCGGCGAACTATCTGGGCTTCGCCCCGCAGATGACCGACGACGTGGTGGCCAAGGCCAGGAAGCTCCTGGGCTGAACAGCAAAGGATTATAAACCTGGGTATGTTTCCTGACGTTCGCACGGGCACTTAGATCAGCGGAAGATCGCCGCCTTCGCAAGGCGGAGGCCGGGGGTTCAAATCCCCCAGTGTCCACTTTTTCCTGACCATCCTCGATCTTTTTCCTATAGTTCGACACACCAGTTCAAATCATCTTTCAATGAGGATAGTATGTATTTGCATGTAATTCCGATAGATTTAGGGCGTATGTCAAGCTCCCTTAGAACTCTCCTTCATGGCCCTCCTCTTGGTCAGGTCCAGGGTTATTCCTGATGCCAAAATGACGCGCCCGTCTTCTTCTTTAACGATTTCATCGGCAATCGCACGAATATAGTGTATTGAACCATCTCTTCCAACGAGACGATAATCCACGTCTCTAGTTTTACCAATCAATGTTATATCTCTGATAAAGTCAGAAAATTTTTGTCTATCATCAGGGTGCATGTGACTCGATAATTCTTCCACTGACCTCGGGGGGTCTATGGGATCCTTTCCTCGAGGATCGTGATCATCCTCCGATGAATCATAATGCTTCGCCTCAAAACGCATGGAATCAGTATGCAGGGTCCAAGTTCCTGAGAGGGATACTCCTTCAATCGAACCTAGAGCCCTTACACTTCTCCTCAATTCATTATCACAATTATACTTCCTCACGGTCTGAACAATTTTATGCTCAACATCGACACACTGGTTCTTTAAATTTCCACTCTTCTGAATGTAGAAGTCTGCACCTTTTTCTAAGGCTTCAATTATATTGGCTTCTTCTCCTTTCTTTGCGAATAATATGAATGGTGTTTGGTTACCGACATCACGAAGCTTGATCAGAAACTCAAGACCGTTGGTCACCGGCATATCATATTCTGATATAATGGCGTCATATCTTTTGGCTTCCATCATTGACTCGGCCACTGCAACTGAATTTGCGACGTCCAGGAGTATTTTTCCGGATCGCTCCAAACAACCTTTTGCTAATTGAAGTACATCCTCATCGTCATTGACTAGCAATGCATGGATGGCCATATTTCAACCATATATGAAGTATAGTTTGAGAATATATATCATTTCTTAATATAAGTTAGTAACAATAATATCGATTTAGGTAATGATATATTTGGATTATGAAGGAAGGATCCCACTTTCTTAGTATTGTCTGAAAGACCCATACCTATAATGGGTATGTATTAGGATTCCGTGTGTACGTCCCTGATGATATCTCTAATCTTGTCTGAAAGACCGATATAAACAATGAGTATGTGTTAGGATGGAAATGGGGGGCACCCCCTCATCTTACCGCGATCGTGGGAAAATAACTAAAGTAACTAACGAAGAAACGAAAATAACATTTTATGAATGAATATCCAGCTTAGATCGGA
>JAKPZB010000093.1 GCA_029560215.1 Methanobacteriota archaeon
GCTTTCGTCCTCAGTTGGCTCTCCAACCCCTCCCTTTCCGGCGAAATGGCCGAAGACTACCGCAACCAGGCCGAAGCCGAAGCCCTCGCGGCCATCCAACTCGACTCCGACAACGCCCTTGCCAAAGCCTACTACGCCGAAGTCCTCATCGACCAATACAAACTCGTCCAGGCGCAGGACTACATCGCCCAGGCTCGCGTGAGCGGCGAAGACCTGATGGACGTGCGCCGCATCCAGGCCTATATCTACGAAGTCCTCGGCGAATACAACCTCGCCATCGAGTGGTACCAAAAAGCCATCGAGGTCACGCCCAACCTCACCTTCCTCTACATCCGCACCGGCGTCCTCTACCGCTTCCTCCAGCAGTACCCGATCGCCCTCGAGTTCTTTGCCAAAGCCGTCAGCCTCAACCAGCAGCTTGGCATCCAGGACCCCATCCCCTATATGGCAATCGCCAACACCTACATCCGCGATGGTGAAGCCATGGCTGCCTCGCGCAATGCCTATCGTGCCCTCGAGATCAACCCCTACAACCCCGACACCTACGGTCAGGTCGGCGTCATCTACCACCGTGCCCGCAACTACGAAGGTGCCCTGCTTGCCCTGCGCTGCGCCGTCGAAGGCTGCAGCGCCGAACAAACCTGCCTGGCGCGCGAGGAAGACCCCTGCGAATCCCGGATCGAGACCAACCCGCTGCCGCTTTCCGACTCCACCGTCATCTACTACTACACCTACGGCTCCGTCCTCGCCGGTCTGCATCGCGATGGTCTCGATGACTACTGCGACACCGCCGCCAAAGTCTTCCAGCAGATCCGCGCCATGTATTCGGATAACGAGACCATCATGGCCATCATCATCCCCAGCGAAAACATCTGCCGCATCAGCCCGGGCGAAACCTACCCCACCGCCACGCCCCTGCCGACACTGGAAGGCACCGCCACCCCCATCCCGACGGAAACCCCCTTCGTCATCCCCACCCCCGTCCTGCCCACGCCGTAAGGGCGTCCTTAGCCTTCCCTTGGGGGAAGGGGGACCGCTTGCGGTGGATGAGGGTTCCATGGGGTTGCAAAGTTTTCCCTCACCCCGGCTGCGCCGACCCTCTCCCAGGAGAGGGCTGTCTCTTGGGCTTCTTTTGGTCGAAGATCCCCGACCT
>JAKPZB010000117.1 GCA_029560215.1 Methanobacteriota archaeon
CGGGCCGTGGTGCAGGTCGGTCAGCTCCCTGACGAGAGCAGGAAGATCCTGGAGATCGTCGAGGTCGACGGCCTCGATTATGCCGCTTCGCCCACCTTTCCACCCTACCATATCACTTCCCTGTACCGCTTCCGGTTCGACGGCCGCGACGGCCGGGGGCGCCTTACCGGCCGGTTCGAATCAACCGGCCGGCCTTCCTTTCTCGACGAGCTGCGGCTGCGCGACATTCCCACTCCGGAGGTTTGGTCATGAAACCCATCTGCTTCGCTTTCCTGGTGGTTCTCGGCCTGGTCGGCTCCGTTCCCTCGGTGTCGGCCCAATCCATCGACAAGGAGGCGGCCGCCGGGGTGATCCGGCAACACTTCGCCGCCACCCCTGACTGGTGGCAGCAGGAGGGCTGCTTCCTCATGCTCACCTCCAGCGGCGAGGTCAACCAGAAGCTGCTGGCCAGGATGAAGCTCAGCCTGGAAGAATACCTCCACAAGAACTACCAGCACCTGGAGGAGCTCGAGAGGGCCGGCCTGGTGACGGTGGAGACGGGGGAGCGGACAGAGGGCCAGGTCAAGAAATACACCTACCAGTTGAAGCTCACCGATAAGATGCGCCGTGACAACCGGATCCTGGAGCGGGAGAAGAGCTGGACCATCGCCACATACCTCACTCACGAGCTGGTCTCCGTCGACTCGATCACTGGTGTGCTCGGCCTCGCCCCCGACCGGGGTGCCACCGTCACCTGTACCCGTCGGCTGAAAGCGTCCCCCTTCGGATGGGCCATCGGATTGGAGGACAAGACCGCAGCCACCGTGATCCAGCTGATCCGTGGCTCCGACGGGGCTTGGAATGTGAACGAGGGGCCGGCGAAGCCGTTCTGAGGCGAAACATGAGGCTGAGTCACCGCCTGGAGCTGCGCGTGAGCGAGGGGGAACTCCGGTCGATCCGGGAAAGGGCCGCCAGGGTGGGCTACTCCGTCTCCTGCTATGTCCGCCTAGTCCTCTTGCAGTCAGGAGTATCAGGAATGGAACAGCCTGCGGCAAATCCTACCGATTCATCGGATCCGCGCCTGGAATCGCGCAATTTTCCGGGTGAACCGGAATCCGCCGGGGAGTTGATCAAGCTGCGACTCAGCCGCAGGTCCAAGGAGGCGATCCGGGCGAAAGCCCAGGCGGCCGGGTTGCTCCTGTCCGCCTACGTCCGCCGGGCGGCGCTGGAGCGGGACGTGATCCACCGCTACGACCAGGCGGCCGCACGCCAACTCAAGCGGATTGGGGTGAACCTCAACCAGGCGGTCATGTTGATGCACCGGGGCGACTTCTCGGAAGACGTGAAGGAATCCTTCCGCCGTTGCCTGACGGCCCTGGAGATGGAGTTGCCTGGCGTATGAGCTCGGTGTGCAAAGTCACCTGTGGGAAGCTGGCTGGCGGAACAGGGGCCAACGCCCGCTATATCACCCGCGAGAGGGCCTGCGACCGATGGGAGTCCCGCCACCTGCCCCAGCACGAGATCATGGGCGCCTCCAACCTGGATCGCCGTCACGCAGCCGCCCAACACATGGACCGGCTGGCCGCATCCGAGCGGGGCAACCGGCGGGATTACCGGGTCATCCTGTCCTTCGAGAAAGAAGTTTCCTCGAACAAGGCGCTGGCCATGGCCCAGGAGTTCCTCGACAAGTCCCACTTCCGCGATAACCCGGCCCTGCTGGCGGTGCACCGCAACACCGAGCATGTTCATGTTCACATTTTGCTGGCGGCCCGCAAGCTCGATGGCCGGAAGCTCCACCTGGAGCGACGAGAATTCGAATCCTTCGACAAGCTGTGGGCCAAAATCTACCAGCGCGAGATCGGCCGGGAACAGACTCGGGACCAAGCGGCTGACCGCCACCGCGATGCGGTGCGCGACCGGGAGATCTCCCTGGCCGAGTGGCGGCGGCGCTACGGGCAACTGCGCCGGGAGGGTCTATCTCCCGCCGAAATCCGCCAGATCATCGGGGAGCGACCCACCGGGCGGAGCGCCTCGGTGGCGGCCACCCACATCCGGAGGGACGCGCTTGAAAAAGGACGAATTGCTGAGCGTTTGCAGGCGGCAGGAAACACTGTTAGAGGAAGCGCGTCGACTCTTGAGCGAGAAGCAGCGGCTGCTGGAGCAACTGCTCTCCGGCACGAGCGCCAACGAGGCGGCGATGCAGGAGCTGAGAGAGACAAACACGCTCCTGTCGCACGAGAACGGGGAGCTGAGGGAGCGATGCGCGGAGCTGCGGGACTCCCTGGACGCCTTGGAGCGGCAGTCCGAGACCAGGATCGAGCGGCTGAACGAGGCCTGGCGCACTTCCTGCGCGACGTGGGCGGCGGAGTGGAGCGAGAGGTGGAGCGCATTGTCCACGAGCTTGCGGACGCTCGAGGCCGCCAGCGGGATCTCGTCGAGCGGGTTGAGCGACAGTTGGCCCGCCTCGAACAGGGACGCGAGTCCGAGGCCGAGCGATCCCCTGGCCGATCCGGACGACTGCGAACAGATTGTGACCGAGTTCGTGGCCGGTTTGATGAACGACTTGGAGAAAACACTCACCGGCTGACGTTCAAGGAAAACGTCTATCCCCTGCTTCGCACCCTGGAGAAATACCTGGACCGGCTGTCGGAACGTCATGAAACGTTGCGGGAGGATTTTGCCCGGTTGAAGGAACAGCTCTGGGAGCGCTACACCGGCCAGAAATGGAATTTCCGGGATGAGTTCGAGCTCAAGCGCAAGGAGGACCCGGAGATTTCCTTCGACCGGGATCTCGACCTCTCTCGCTCACAGGAAAAGGATCTCGCCCCATCCCGCACCCTCGCGGGGGAGCGTTGACAATCCCATGCGCGGTTACCAGGCCCACGAGGCCATCACCTCCGACATCAAGATGTATTACAAGCTGGTCCTGCTGGGCTTTCTGCTCGGCTTGCTGGCCCAGGCCATCGTCATCGGGGTGGGCGTCCGCCGAAGTTATCTTAGACAATTTGATCTGCACTCAGCCTCCGGCGCCTCGTTCCGGTTGCCACCCAACGCCCTGTTGAAATATTACTTGCCATCCTTCCGGCTCTTCGGTAGGGAGAACAAGGTCCTAGTTCCCTTGGAGCTGCGGCCCCTTTTCAACGATTCGCTCTCCGTTCGCAGCTCCGCCTACCGCCGGAAGCTCCGAGAGTTGTTCGGGCCGAACATCGACCGCTTCGAGAGCGAGGCCGCCCGGGTCTGCCGGTGGTCTTTCGCCGCTTACCTGCTCACCGTCGCCTACATACTGGTGTTTGTCCACGCTTCCGGCCACATGACCACCACCCGCTTCCTGCGCGGAGCCTTCAAGGTGTCCCTGCCTCGGTTGAAGCAGACCCTGGAGGCAGCCTGCCGGGCCGAGGGCGGGGACGCAGGTCACCATCTCACCATCTGCGGCCTGCGTTTTCCCCGGGACCTGGAGACGAAGCACATCCTCATCATGGGCACCACCGGCACCGGCAAGAGCGTCCTCTTCAACCAGATCATCTCCCAGGTCCGGGAGCGGATCCAGGCGCATCGCACCGCCGAGAAGATGATCATCTACGACGTGAAGGGGGAGTTTCTGTCGAAACACTTCGAGCAGGAGACGGACAAGGTGTTCTACCCGTTCGACGCCCGCTCCCTGCGCTGGAGCTTCTTCAACGAGCTGCGCACCCCGCCCGACTTCG
>JAKPZB010000122.1 GCA_029560215.1 Methanobacteriota archaeon
GCCGATGCCACTAACCTGATCGGCAGGACCACCGAGGCAACCGTCCACGACATAAACGGCGACTTCTCGAAGATGCACGTCAAGCTCAAGTTCAGGGTTCAGGACGTCAACGGGTTCGATGCGCACACCGTGTTCATCGGCCAGGACCTGACCAGCGATTACATCCGACGCCTTACGCGCCGCAAGCGGACCAAGACCGACCACGTCATCGACGTCCGCACCAAGGACGGATACCTCATCCGCGTGAAGCCCATGAGCATCACCGAGAAGCGCATCCAGTCCTCCCAGGAGACCGCTCTGCGCACCATGATGGACGACGAGATGCGGAAGATGGGCGAGGAGAAGACCATCTCCGAGATCGTCAAGGCCATCATCGACGGCGAGATGGCGCACCGGTTGGGCACCGTCTGCAAGGTCATCGTCCCCATCAAGAGGGTCGAGATCCGCAAGACCGAGGTGCTGGAGATGGGCGCCGGTCCGCAGGACCAGCCGGTCTTCACCCCCGAAGCCCCCGCCGAGCCCGAGGTCGCTGCCGAAGCTCCGGCCGAGGAAGCCATCGAGGCCCCGGCCGAGGCCGAACAGTAAACCACTTCCCCGAATGCCGGGGTGGCTCAGCCTGGTGGAGCGTCGGACTCATAGGGATTAGGAACAAGACCCTCTCCAGGGAAATCCGAAGGTCAGGGGTTCGAACCCCCTCCCCGGCACTCCCCTGCCACTCTCTTCTTATCATTCTCGCGTGGCGAGGCAATCATTCAAGTAGGTCCGCTCATCTTGCATCTTTCCGGTGAGAGAACGAGGGTAATAATCTATACTGGCAAGGGCGGCGTCGGAAAGACCTCCGTATCCGCGGCCACCGCCCTGCGCTGCGCCAAGCTGGGCTACCGAACAATCGCCATGAGCACCGATTCCGCCCATTCGCTGGCCGATTCCCTTGACGTGCCGCTTACCGGTGAGATCAAGAAGGTCGGCAAGAACCTGGACGCCATCGAGGTGGACGTCATCCACGAGATGGAGACCCGGTGGCAGGAGATAGGAAAGTACCTCAGCGACTTCATGGTCTCGCAGGGACTCGACCCGATATCCTCCAAGGAGATGACAGTATGGCCGGGAATGGAGCTCATGTCTGCTCTGTTCTACATCGAGGAGTTCAAGAAAGCCGGGGAGTACGACGTGGTGGTCATGGACACCGCCCCGACGGCGGAAACGCTCCGGCTGCTGAGCTTCCCGGACACCGCCGACTGGTACTTCGACAAGATGTACAAGATATTCAAGAACACCGTGCGCCTGGCTCGGGCGACCGTGGGCAAGGTCATGAGCATGCCCATGCCCACCGACGCCTTCCTGAACGACCTCGATCACCTCAAGGACCGCATGAAGACGGTCAGGCAGATACTCCTCGACTCGGAGACCACCTCCGTACGACTGGTGCTCAACCCGGAGAAGATGGTCATCAACGAGACCAAGCGCGCCTACACTTATCTATCCCTTTACAACCTGACCGTGGAGTGCATCGTGGTGAACCGCCTGCTTCCCGAGGACGCCCGCGGACACTATCCAGAGGTCAAATACGAGGAGCAGTCCAAGTACATGCAGATGATCGAGGAATCGTTCTCCCCGCTGAAGATGCTCAAATCTTACCAATCATCCACCGAGGTCGTGGGAAAGAAATCACTGGAGGTGCTGGCCGAGCAGCTGTTCGGGGATACCGATCCCTCCCAGGTGTACACCACCGAGAAGAGCATGGAGATATACAGCAAGGACGGAGTGGACCAGCTTTCCCTAAAGCTCCCGTTCTCCAGCAAGGACCAGGTAGAGTTATATAAATCGAACGATGTTTTAATCGTGACCGTGGGCTGGTACAAACGCTCGGTGGCCCTCCCCTATTCGCTGGTGAAGAAGGAAGTGCGCAAAGCCGAGTTCAAGGACGGCCGTCTGGTCATCAGCTTCAAGTGAGGTAGGCATATGGCAAGCAATAAGGAGAGTTCCGAGGAAAGGCAGGAAAGACCGTCCCAATCCTTCAAGGACGGGCCGCTGCCCCAGGACACCGTGGTCCATCTCATGAGGTCGGGGACCGAGTTCCTGGCCGCCATGGACACCCTGATGCCGCGCAACGTCATGCCCCCGGAGGTCAAGGTGCATTACAACAACATCCGCAAGGAGACGCTGTTGTTGTTCCGTTCGTTCATCGACTCTCAGCTGAAGGATATGGAAAAGAAGAAGGAGGCTCCCGCCCCCCGCCTTCGCAAGATCGATCTGGAATGAGCTAATCCTCGCGGCAGTCCGGGCAGAGCAGGGAACCGTTCTCCAGCCTCAGGTCGATGGAGTAGGCGTCGCAGCTCTCGC
>JAKPZB010000123.1 GCA_029560215.1 Methanobacteriota archaeon
GCGTTGCGGATACCGGTGTGGCTGCGGTCATTGAAGGACTTCGACAGGATCAAGAGCATCGTTCTGGACGTGGCGGACAAGGACCCCCTGATCCTCCCGAACGTGGGGGAGGAGGAACGCAAGAACGTCACCAAGATCTTCGAACTCAGCAGCGTCAGGAAGTACATGGGGAGGAAGACCGACCTGTCCCTGTTCTCACCTTCCATAATCATCAAGGACGTTCAGCGCGAGAAGGTCCAGGTGGACATCAAGATCTGGATCAGGGACGTTTCAAAGAGGGACGAGATCGTCACCGGGTATCTGGACGCGCTGAGGATGCGCTTCGCCTTGGAAGGAATAGAGTTCGGGGACGACTGAGGGAAGAACTTAATCTAACCGGTCGGACATAACCGTCCCCGATGCGAAGCGACGCGGTCAAGAAAGGGGTGGACCGGGCCCCACAGCAGCCTGCTGCGCGCCACCGGGCTGACCGATGCGGACATGGATAAACCGTTGATAGGCATCGCCAATTCCTGGAACGACGTGGTCCCCGGGCACATCCACCTGAACGAGCTGGCCGAGGAGGTAAGAAAGGGAATAATCGAGGCCGGAGGCGTTCCACTCACCTTCGGGGTCCCCGGCGTTTGCGACGGGGTGGCCATGGGTCACGCCGGTATGCGTTACTCCCTGGTCTCCAGGGACGTCATCTCCGACTGCGTGGAGATAATGGTGCAGGCCCATTGCATGGACGGCTGGGTGGGCGTCACCAACTGCGACAAGATCACCCCGGGCATGCTGATGGCCGCCGGACGCCTGGACCTTCCGACCATCATTCTCACCGGAGGACCGATGGAGCCTGGCCGCAAGGACGAGAACGGACTGGACCTGCAGAGCGTCTTCGAGGCGCTGGGGGCCAACAAGGCCGGGAAGATGAGCGAGGCCGAGGTCCTGGAGATAGAGAGATGCGCCTGCCCGGGACAAGGGGCCTGCTCCGGACTGTTCACGGCCAACACCATGGCCTGTCTGACGGAGGCTCTGGGGCTCAGCCTCACCGGCTGCGGGTCCATGCTGGCCACCGATTACCGCAAGAAGGAGCTGGCGCGGGCGACCGGAAGGCGCATCGTCGAACTGGTCAAGGAAGGCCTTACCGCCCGCAAGGTGGTCAAGAAGGGCTCCTTCACCAACGCCATCGTACTGGACATGGCCATCGGTGGTTCCAGCAACACCGCCCTGCACATCCCAGCGATAGCCGCGGACTTCGGCATAGATGTCGATCTACGCACCTTCGACGAGATTTCCAAGAAGGTCCCTCATCTCACCAGCATCAAGCCCAGCGGTCCTTACTACATGAAGGACCTCGATACCGCGGGAGGCGTCCCGGCCATGCTGAACCGATTGCTGGACGATCTCTCTGACGAGATGACCGTCAACGGAAAGGGCGTCAAGGATATCGCCCGCCAGGCCGTGGTCCGCAACGAGGAGGTCATCCGGCCGAAGCACCGCCCCTTCCACAAGGAAGGGGGAATCGCCGTGCTATACGGCAATCTGGCCCCCCAGGGCTCGGTGGTCAAGCAGGCCGCGGTCTCGCCGGAGATGATGAAGTTCGAGGGTACGGCCCAGGTATTCGATTCCGAGCAGGAGGCCTACGAAGCCATCTCCGCTCGGAAGATCAAGGCCGGCGACGTGGTGGTGATCCGCTACGAAGGACCGAAGGGCGGACCGGGAATGCCGGAGATGCTCTCACCGACCAGTCTCATCGCCGGCATGGGGTTGTCCAACAGCGTGGCGCTGATAACCGACGGACGGTTCTCCGGGGCCACCAGAGGTCCCTGCATCGGCCACGTCTCGCCGGAGGCCTTCGACAAGGGGCCTATCGCCGCCATACGCGACGGGGACCGCATATCCATCGACATACCCGGTCGCAGGATCGAGCTCCTCGTACCGCAGAAGGAGATCGAGGAGCGCCTGGCCAAGGTCAAGGTGGTGGACCGCAAGCCCACCGGGGTGCTGGCCAAATACCGCCGGCTGGTCGGAGGGGCCTCCACCGGGGCCATATGCCGCTGACCGCGAAACCTTTTTATTCGAACTTCTTTTATGCGGCCACACTGGGCGGGTAGATCAGCTCGGAAGATCGCCTGCTTTGCAAGCAGGAAGCCCCGGGTTCAAATCCCGGCCCGTCCACTTTTTCTTTATTTTCGATCCGCTCATGACCCCCTAACAAACGATAATGTTCCCGCGTGATGAATATCGGAGGGGGCAGTAAATGGAAGGGTTCAGCGATCACCTGAGGGCAAAAGGGGTCGTCGAGGAA
Organism: Methanobacteriota archaeon; assembly: GCA_029560215.1. Classification (GTDB taxonomy): domain Archaea; phylum Thermoplasmatota; class Thermoplasmata; order Methanomassiliicoccales; family UBA472; genus UBA472. Next base: position 2,291 of record JAKPZB010000123.1, read on the forward strand.
CGGTCGAGATCGGCGGCGGCCAACGCGAAGGAGTTCGAAGACTATCTGGCCAGCTCAGGCCGCGATGTCCAGAGCTGTGAAACGGCCGACCTTGACCGATACCTGGGGATGCTGATCCCGGAAGGCAGGAACGACCCGCATAGATTGGTGGACGTGGCCAGGTACTCCGCCTATCGCTCCCGTCCCGACCTGTTCATCCATCTGGCCGGGATGATCAACTCCTATGACATCATCCCTCTGATGGAGAGCAGGCTCCGGACCCTGCACGGCCGCGACAAATGCGAAGCGGTATTCCACGGGTTCGAGAGGCCGCCATTGGGCACCAGCACCGACGATTTTCCTCCGCTCACCGCCAGGATAATCCGCCGCATGGAGGAGGAGCTCTCCCCTGAGCAGGTCCGAAAGCTGCTGACCTGGAACTATCACGAGATACCGCCCGAGACGTTCCGGGGGATGAAGGAAAGGTATGAGGCATCGACCGACCTGGATGAATTTCTGGCCTCGGAACATCAGAGGTTGGTGGACGAGCTGAAGGAGCGTCTCCGCACCGGTCAGGTGTGGTACGAGCAGGAGGTGACCCAGGAGTTCATCGACCATGTCATCTCCGACCAGAGGCTGCAGACCGGGGTGCGGGAGGGTGATCGCATAATCTGCGTGAAGGTGCCCTTCGATCCCAAGAACTATTATCGAGAGACCGACCCCCAGCTCCGCCGCTATCACTATTGCCACTGTCCACTGGCCCGTTCGGCCCTCAAGGAAGGGGGGTCGATGCCCTCCTCTCTATGCCATTGCAGCGCGGGGTTCACCAAGCTTCCCTGGGACGTCATCTTCCAGGAGAACACCGAGGTGGAGGTCCTGGAAACGGTTCTGGGGGGCGGGGAACGCTGCGTCTTCTCCATGCGCATACCGAAAGGCAAGACCAGGTGATACGGAAGACTGCCAGGACGGTGGTCCCCGGTCCTCAATATTGCTTTATAGCATTCCTACCATTCAAACCCCTGTCCATGCGTCGCAAGCTCGCCGTTCTCCTGGTCGCCCTCACGGTGCTGGTCCCCTCGCTTTTGGTCATACCGGGGACCATGGCCGCCGGGGTGAGCACCTCCGCCGCCGACCGCCTGATCGAGGAGAACTGGAACGGCAGCAACGTCGTATCCCTGACCGAGGAGCTTTGCGACATATCCTCCCGGCATCTGGCATACCGGGTGAGCGGATCGCCGGGGGCCGACGAGGCCGCGGGGTTCATCGCTGAACGTTTCGCCTCCTACGGTCTGCGGGTGTCCGTAGAGAACTTCACCATGCCGACCTGGGACCTCACCGCCGAACCGGCGCTTTTCATAGTGGCGGATAATTCCACCGCCGAGGATGCGGTTATCGGCTCCTTCGATTGCGAGAGCTTCAGCCGACCAACTCCGTCCGGCGGGCTGGTGGCCGAACTGGTCGCCCTGCCGCTCCCTCTGGCCAGCAGCTATAGCGAAGTAGGGAGGAGGGCCATCGACCGCCAGGCCTGGAACGACATCAACATCACCGACAAGGTCCTTCTAATCGGCCGGGAGGTGCGCTGGTCCTACGGTTGGGAAAGCGCGTTCAAAGAAAAGCTACTGGCCCAGCCCCCGGCCGCGGTCATCTATAATTACTACTATCCCTGGATGAGCTATGCCCAGCAGAGCTCCCAGTCCTCGAGCGGGGGGTTGCCCCTGGGGGACATGGGGCCGATCTACTGGGACCTGGACATTCCGGTCGGTTCGGTAAACTACAGCGACGGGCAAGTTCTGGCGCGGACGGCGGCGGGCGGCGGGCTGGTGAACCTCAGCGTTCCCTCGGTGATCACCCAGGGAACCCACCGGAACGTCGTAGCCGACGTGGACGCCGGGAGCGCCCAGACCAAGCTGGTGCTGTTCGGGGCGCATTACGACACGGTCCTCAGCGAAGGGTATGTGGACAACTCCGCCGGGGTGGCCGCGGTCCTGGAGACGGCCAGGATGGTGCAGGAAGCGGTCGATTCTGGACGATTGAACCTCCAGTACGGCATGCGTTTCGTGGCCTTCGCCGGGGAGGAGATGGGCATGGCCGGCTCCCTGCACTACGTGAGCATGCATCGGAACGAGATCAAGGATCAGGTGGCCAGCATCATCGCCGATTGCCTCGGCTCCTCCGATCTCAAGGTCACCTTGGCCGGATCGGACGGGGAGATCGACCTGAACCACGTGGCCGACGAGGCCTGCGGGAGGCTGGGCATCGTCCACGCCTACCAGGACCTGGCCGGTTCCGACCATTACGCTTTCATGTTCCCCTATTGGATGTCCAACGAGCTGAACAGCGCCTGGGGCAAGGACCTGGGGATGCTCCGAGGGCTGGAATCCACCAGCACCATGTGCGTCTATTCCGAGCCGCTGACCATGTACGACGCTCCCGGCAGCGGCTCCTACGGGCGCATCCACACCTCTCTGGATTCACGGCAGGCGGTGGAGGACGATGAATGGATAGACGAACAGGACCTGCTCGACCAGGCCCAGGTCTACGCCCTCATGGCTCTGTACGCGGGCATCGGGATTTTTGAGCCGAGCTACGATTACCTGCCCTACATCATCGTGCTGGTGGCGGTCACCCTGATCATCGCCTTCTTCATGCTTCGCCGGTGGCGGGTGAGCGATTGATAGAAATCAGAAAAGAAGAGAAAAGGTAAGGGGTTTCAAAGGGGTGGCGGCCTAAGGCGCACCCTTGCTCTGGGCGGTGATGGCCTCGGCGATCTTCTTGTCCTTGGCCATGTCCTCCTCGAGCTTCTTCATGTCCGCCCGCAGCTCGGCCATGGTGGGTATGGGTCCCAGGATGTCGTCGGCCTTTCCCACGAACTTCTCCAGCTCCTCGGGCTTGGATATCTCCCGCTCCGGGACCTGCTTCCCCGCCCCGACGTAATCGGAGATGCCTTCCACCAGCCGGGTGACCTCGAACGGCAGCACTATCTTGGTGGACTGTCCCTCGCCCAGCTTCTTGACCGCTTCCAGCGAGAGCACGGTCAGCGCCTTGGTGTCCAAGGTGGTGGCTCCCACGCTGAGGATCCTGAGCTTCTGGGACTCACCCTGGCTCTGAAGGATGATGGCCAGCCTCTCTCCTTCCGCCTCCAGGATCTTGGCCTGCCTCAGGCCTTCGGCCTGCAGGATGCGGGACCTCTTCTCCCCTTCGGCGTTTAGAATGGCCGCGGTCTTGGCTCCGTCGGCCTTCAGGATGGCCGCACGCCTTAGCCTCTCGGCTGAGGTCTGCTCCTCCATGGCCTGCTTGACCTTGGGTGCCGGATCTATCTCCCTGATCTCGACCGCGTCGACCTTGACGCCCCACTGGTCAGTGGCCTCGTCAAGTATGTCCCTGAGCTTGAGGTTGATCCTCTCGCGGTTGGACAGTATCTCGTCCAACTCCATGTCGCCTATGATGGACCTAAGGGTGGTCTGCGCCAAGTAGACGGTCGCAGCCCGATAGTCGGTGACCTCGAAGAAGGCCTTCTTGGGATCGACCACCTTCACATAGATGATGGCATCGACGTTCACCGGGGAGTTGTCCTTTGTGATGACCTCCTGCCTGGGAACGTCCAGAACCTGCGTCCTCAGGTCCAGCTTCACCGTCTCGTTGATCAGGGGCGCGACGTAGTTGAACCCCGGATTCAGGACTCTCATGAACTTGCCCAGGCGGATGTACACCGCCTGCTCGTACGGCCTCACGATCTTGACACCGTTGACCAGTATCACAATGGCCGCGATGATGGCCAGTATCAACAAACCTAGTATCTCAACTGTTAATGCCATGTTTACCTTCTCCTATTTTATTAAGCTGTCTCCTCCACGGTCACATGAACGCCCTCGCTGCGGACCACCTTGACCCGCTTCCCCACCGATATGGGCGTCGCCGAGGTGGCGCTCCAGATGACGTTTGCAATGCGCACCTTGCCCTTCAGGGAGCCAGGCACTACCTCTGTCTCAACAACACCCTCCTTACCGATCAGGGAGGTGGCGACTGTGGTCTCCGGCGGGGCCGGAGGGGCCAATCGCTGATACAGCTTGATGGTGAGCAGGGTGGTGGGGACCAGGATTATGACCGCGATGATCGGGGACCAGACCGTCAACAGAAGGTCAGGGAACACAAGTCCTATTCCCCCCAGGGCCAACAGCACGGTGGCTGGTACCAGAAGGAAGTATCCGGGCTGGCTGATCTCCACCAGGAGCATCAGAACCCCGATCACGATGAACACCAACGATAGGTCAGTGGCTAGGGACATATATCATCCCATGGGGTTTTCGGTATTTATCCTTTATTTCCGCTAAAGGCTTTACATATCACAATTGGGTTATTATGACCGGCATATTGTCGAAAAGGACCGAGCCTGGCCAGCGTAGCGGTTTTTATGAAAAACCAACAAGTGTTAAATAATGCGCCGCTCCGTATTCCTTCCAGTGATATACCATGTGCGAAGACATTGACGATTCCGTCATGGGAATGCCTCTGATCGGAGACAAGTTCCCGGAGATGGTAGTGAAGACCACCCACGGTATGATCAACCTGCCCAAGGACTTCGCCGGCAAATGGGTGGTGCTGTTCAGTCACCCCGCCGACTTCACCCCGGTGTGCACCACCGAGTTCGTGGGTTTCGCCAAGAAGAACGACGAGTTCGAGAAGATCGGGGCCAAGCTCATCGGTCTCTCCATCGACCAGGTGTTCAGCCACATCAAGTGGGTGGAATGGATCGAGGAGAACCTCGGCGTCAAGATCCCGTTCCCCATAATCGCGGACACCGGGGCGGTAGCCATGCAGCTGGGCATGATACACCCGTCCAAGGCCAGTAACACGGTGAGAGCGGTGTTCATCATCGATCCCACCGGGATAATCCGCCTGATCATCTACTACCCCCAGGAGGTAGGCAGGAGCATCGACGAGGTGCTGAGGGCGGTCAAGGCCCTGCAGTACACCGACAAGAACCACGTGGCCGCCCCGGAGAACTGGCCCAACAACGACTTCCTGAAGGACCGGGTCATCATCCCGACCGCCACGGACTACAAGACCGCCATGGAGCGCAAGAAGAAGGTCGGGAAGGGCAAGGACTGCTACGACTGGTGGTTCTGCACCAAGAAGATTTGAACCGCCAAACCCTTTCTACAAACCCCCTCTTCCTTTCTACATTCCCAGGAACAGCACGGACAGCAGCAACGTCACCAGCGTCACCGGCAGCCCGGCCTTGACGAAGTCCCATAGGCGGACCTCGACCCCCATGCTCAGCCCCTTCTCCACCACGATAACGTTAGCGGCCGCCCCCAGGATGGTGGCGTTCCCGGCCAACGTCGAGGAAGTGGCCAGACTGAGCCATAGCGTGTCGTTGCCCGCCGGGACCGCCGGCGACAGCAGCATGACCGCCGGGACGTTGCTGATCAGGTTGGAGAGCACCGAGGATATCACGGTGAGGCCGGCCACCCCGGCCATGCCCGCCCCCAGGTTCGCGAACGAATCGAGCATCATGTCCATGAGTCCAGAGGTCTCCACCCCCTTGAGCAGGATGAACAGCCCGACGAAGAACAGGATCAAGGTCCAGTCCACCCCGCGCAGGATGGGCGTGGTTCCGGTATCCCGCTTCATGAGGGGAAGGGCCAGCAGGAGGAAGCAGCCTCCCAGGAAGGCCACCAGAGATATGGGGACGCCTATCCAGGAAGAGACGGTGAATCCGATGAAGACTACCACCAGGACGGTTAGCACCAGGAAGAACGGCGCCTCCATCCTGGCCCTGGGGGCAACGGACATCACCCGCGAGCGGTCGATGGGGCGAGGCTTGCCCAATCCTCCATCGAATATCTCCTTCCGGAACACCAGGGCGACCAGTCCCACGGCCACCGCCAGCGATATCAGGGCCAATGGCGCCAGGGCCAGGGCGAAGTCCGAGAAGGATATTCCCGATTGAATAAGGATGTAGGCGTTCTGGGGATTGCCGACCCCGGTGGCCACCGAGCCGATGTTAGCGGCCAGGGCCTCCCCGACCAGGTACGGCACTGGGTTAGCGTCGATGGAACGGCAGACCTTGATCAGGATGGGGGTGAACATCAGGACCACGGTGTCGTTCAGGATAAGGGCGGAGAGCAGGGCGGTCACCCCCATGCTCAGCCACAACAGGGTGAAGCGGTCCGCGCAACGGTTGACCAGGAGCATGGCCACCCGATCGAACAGTCCGGTTGTCTCCAGGCAGGAGACGATGATCATCATGCCCAGCAGAAGGCCGATTATGTCCAGATCGATGGCCTCCAACACCTGGTCGGCGGTGACCACTCCCAGCAGGATCATCAGCAGCGCTCCGAAGAGCGCGGCGGCTGGCCGATCGATGCTGACGCTACGCACCCTCCTCACGGATATGAGGGCGTAGGTGAACAGGAAGACCAGCAGGGCCAACCAGGTAACGGTCTGCATCCAGGGGATATATAAAATGGGGATTAATTAAGGAACGCCATCAGACCGAGCCGGGATATCGCACCGGACGGTCCAGGACCAGGCGCACGTCCACCCGCCGGAAGCCCAGGGGCCTTATCTTCCGGTCCAGGAAGCTGAGGAGCTCCTTGCGGTCGGAGGCCCGCACCCTGAACATCAGGCGCGGCTCCCCGGTGACCCTCATCACCTCGCTGACCTCCTCCAGGGACATCAGGGCGCTCATGGCCTTCCCCTCGGACTGGGGATCGATGTCCGCCAGTACCAGCGCCTCGGCGTCGATGTCCAGCCTCTCCGGGTCGATGATGGTGGAGTAGCCCAGGATCAGCCGTTCGTCCTCCATGCGGCGTATGCGGTCCCGGATGGTGGAGGCCGAACGGTCGAGCTTCTCGGCTATCTCCTCTATGCTCATCTTGCCGTTAGCCTGCAGCATGCGCAGGATCGTCTCGTCCAGGTCGTCCTGCCCCATGCTTATCCATAACCCTTCCCGGGGCTATAAAGGATGTTCCATGGCGCCGAGACCGTCCGCGATCATCCGCTCATGGTCGAAGGCCATCTCCGGCAGGTCGGAGGTATCGAAGAATCCGGCCACTTCGGCGTCATCCCCGGCCTTGAGCTCTCCTCCTATCTCACTCATCAGGTACAGCAGGGTGACGAAGTGACCCCGGGGGTCCCTCCCCATCTCGGAGTAGACGCCCACCAGGCGAAGCACCTCCGTGTCCAGTCCGGTTTCCTCCTTCACCTCGCGGACCGCGCAGTCCGGGGCGCTCTCCCCGTATTCCACGAAGCCCCCGGGCAGGGCGTAGCGCCCTTGGTATGGTTCCTTTCCCCTCCTCACCAAGAGCACCTTGCCCTGGCGGACCACCAGGCCGTCGCAGGTCAGGCTGGGCTTGCACCAGAGATGCCGCATCTGCTCATCCAGCAGTCGTACGTAGAGCTCCATCCTCTCCACGAGGTCGACGCCTAATCGGTTGAGACGCCCGTTCTCCAGGACCTTGCCCCCCGCCCCGCGTTCGATGCTCCGCACCCTGCGGCGCACCGTCCGCTCCGATATTCCGAGGGCTACGGCGGCCTCGGCCACCCCGCCCTCCCGGAGCCGGAGCAACAGGCGAAGGTCCTCCTGGTCGAGAAGGTCGCTTCCATCCTTGGTCAGCACCGGGTCCGCCCGCAGGGAATAGGTCATGGCTGGAGCCATGTTTTATAAACTACCTCTACTTTGTGACGGACCGTGCAGAACCTTAGGAAGCGCGTCCCCACCGTTCTTACCGCGGACGAGATATTGGACAAGGCGTTCCGTAAGGTCAACAAGATCGACAAGCAGGGACCGGACAAGGTCGAGCTGGTCAAGCGCAAGTCCATGGCCCGCATAGCCTCGGCCACGGACGTCATATCATCCACTCTCCAGAAGTATGTCAAGGCCTTCCCCAGCATCAACGACCGCGGCGATTTCCTGGCCGAGATGATCGAGGTCACCGTGGGGGTGGACCGGCTGAAGAAGGCGCTGGGGAATCTGGACTGGGCCTCCTCCAAGATCAAGGAGCTGCAGAAGCAGTATACCAGCAAGGTCATGACCTCCTCCTCGGTGTTCGCCGCCGACAACGCCCGAAAGGCCTTCTACGGCCGCGCGTCATCGGTGGTCAACAAGATCGGCCCGGACCTGGAGTTCCTCACCTACGCCAGGAACGAGTTCCGCAAGGTGCCGGACTTCGACGACGACATGCTTACCTTCGTCATAGCCGGCTTCCCGAACGTGGGCAAGAGCCAGTTCCTGCGCTCCATATCGGCCGCGGAGCCGGAGGTGGCCGCCTATCCCTTCACCACCAAGGGCATCGAGGTGGGCATTCACGAGGCCGATCACCGCCGTTACCAGGTCATCGACACCCCCGGCCTTCTGGACCGGGAGCTGGGCGACCGCAACCGCATAGAGATGCAAGCGGTCACCGCGCTCAAGCACCTGGCCAATTCCATACTGTTCATCATGGACCCCTCGGAGACCTGCGGCTATCGCCTGGAAGGGCAGATGCGTCTTCTCGAGTCGGTCAAGGGGCTGTTCCCCGACGTGCCGATCCTGGTGGTGGAGAACAAGGTGGACATCCTGGACAGCGGTTCCGACCGGCTCAAGATGAGCGCCGCCACCGGACAGGGGGTCCAAGAGGTCATGGTCGCCCTGCGCCGATCGGTCAAGCATCTGGAAGCGGCCGAGCCGCTGTTCTAAGCAAACTTATTAATTTTCTCTCCCCTTAGTGCGGATGGGGTGCCCTTGCAAGAACTGGCCTGCAGCGAATCCATGCGCCGTTACTTCTCCGCTCTTTTCCAGGAGAACGAGCGCTGCTACGCTCTGGCCGCGGAGGCCAGGTCCAAAGGCCTGGACCCCAGCACCAAGGTGGAGATACCGCAGGCCGAGGACCTGGCGGCCAGGGTGGAGAAGCAGCTCTCCGACTGGCACGTGGACGGCGTCGCCGAACGGATCAGGGAGCTGTCCAAGCGCATCGAGAGCCGCGAGGAGCTCTCTCTGTTCATAGCCAAGGAGCTGGCCATGGAGGCCGTCGCCGCCAACGAGGGAAGGGAGATGGCCATCGAACGGGCGGTCCGGGTCGGTCTCTCCGTCCTCACCGAAGGCATCCTGGTGGCGCCCATCGTGGGCATCGCCGAGGTAAAGATCAATCCCAACCCGGACGGCACCGAGTACCTCTCGGTCTTCTTCAACGGCCCCATCCGGGCCGCCGGGGGCACCGCCCAGGCCATGAGCGTTCTCATCGCCGACGTGGTTCGCCGGGAGTTCGGCATCGGCACCTACAAGCCCACCGTCGGAGAGGTGGAGCGGCTCAAGGAGGAGATCCCTCTCTACAAGAAGGTCCAGCACCTTCAGTTCACTCCCAGCAATCAGGAGATCGAGATCATCTACCGGAACTGCCCGGTCTGCGTGGACGGGGAGAAGACCGAGGACGCCGAGATCTCCGGCTATCGCAACCTTCCCCGGATCAAGACCAACGCCGTGCGCGGAGGGGTATGCCTGGTCATAGCCGAGGGGCTTTGCCTGAAGGCTCCCAAGCTGGAAAAGCACGTCAAGAAACTGGGCCTGGAGGGCTGGGACTTCATCAGCGAGTACCTCAGGCTAAAGAAAGGGGCGGCCCAGGAGCAGAAGGAGGTCAAGGTGGTCCCCGACTACAAGTACCTCAAGGACATCGTGGCCGGGCGGCCGGTCATCGGACATCCCTCACGGCCGGGAGGGCTGCGCCTCCGTTACGGCAGGGGAAGGACCACCGGGCTGGCGGCCATCGCCCTGAACCCGGCCACCATGTTCGCCCTGGACGATTTCCTGGCCATCGGGACGCAGATCAAGATAGAGCGGCCTGGAAAGGCCGGGGCGGTGACGCCCTGCGACCGCCTGGAAGGTCCCATACTGTTGCTGGACAACGGGGACCTGGTGCAGACCAACACCGTCGCGGAGTTCAAGCGGGTGAAGGACCGGGTGAAGGAGATAACCGACGTCGGCCAGATACTCTTCCCGTTCGGGGAGTTCGTGGAGAACAACCACGTCCTGGTGCCGGGCGATTACGACCTGGAATGGCACCGCGCCGAGCTGTGCGCCGCCAACGACTGGCAACTGCCGGAGGGCTGGGAGGATCCCCGCGACCTCGATACCGCGCTCGACATGTCCAGGAGGTACGGCGTGCCCTTGCATCCCAAGTACAACCTGTTCTGGTACGATCTACCGCTGGACAAATTGCGGGGGCTCAGGGAGCATATCCTCGCCCATGGCGTTCTGCGCGATGGGGTCCTGCGCATGGCACTGGAGCCTTCCACCAAGCTGACCCTGGAGACCCTGGGCGCCTTGCACCGGGTAGAGGAAGGCCAGGTGTGCATTGAAAAGTACGCGGAACCCCTGCTGGCCGGCCTGGGCATCCGGGGCCATGGAAAGGTCCAGGACATCACGCCATTGGAAGGCGCCAACGTGATGGAAGCGGTGTCCAGGTGCACCGGCGTGAAGGTCAACCCCCGTTCGGTGACCAGGATCGGAGCGAGGATGGCCAGGCCGGAGAAGGCCAAGGACCGTTCGGCCAAGGCCCCCTCGCACACCATATTCCCGATCGGCATGCACGGGGGACCGCAGAGGCTGATGGAGAAGGCGGCCGGAAAGGGGACCATAACCGTGGAGCTGGGGGTCAGGAAGTGCCAGGTCTGCGGGGAGCATCGCGTCTATTACCGCTGCCCCTGCGGCGGGCACACCCTGCCGATAGGCGAGTCCAAAGAGGTTCCGGTCAACATCGCCGAGGAACTCGATAAGGCCCGTAGGGTCCTGGGAGAAAGGTCCATCCTGCCCAAGCTCAAGGGGGAGAAGGAGCTCCGGTCCAAGGACATGTGCCCGGAGCCCCTCGAGAAGGGCATTCTGCGGCGCAAGCACGAGATATACGTCAACAAGGACGGGACCATCCGCTTCGACCTCACGGACGTGCCCTTGACCCATTTCCGCCCTCGGGAGATAGGGCTGAGCGTGGAGAAGGCCCGGGAGCTAGGATACGACCACGATATCTACGATAGGCCGCTGACCGATCCCGAGCAGCTCTGCGAGCTCAAGGTGCAGGACATCGTCCCTTCCATCTCCTGCGGGGAGTTCATGGTGCGGGTGGCCGGCTTCATCGACGACCTTCTGGAAAGGTTCTACGAGCTTCCCCGCCACTTCAACGCCAAGAGCAAGGAGGACCTCATCGGCCAACTGGCCATCGGGCTCGCTCCCCACACCTCCGGCGGCATCCTATGCCGCATGATCGGGTTCACCAAGGCCTCGGTGTGCTTCGGGCATCCCTTCTTCCACGCCGCCAAGAGGCGCAACGCCGATGGCGACGAGGACAGCGTGGTCCTGCTGCTGGACGGCCTTCTGAACTTTTCCCGCTCCTACCTCCCGGACTCCCGGGGAGGCCTAATGGACGCCCCCCTGGTGCTGGCCCTTCGCCTCGACCCCAACGAGGTGGATAAGGAGGCTCAGAACATCGACGTGCTCTGGGAGTACCCCCTGGATTTCTACCGGGCCTGCGTGGAGTTCCGTCACCCCAAGGACATCCAGGCCAAGATGGACCTGGTGTCCGACCGCATCAAATCGCTGCTGCAGTACGAGGGCTTCGGCTTCACCCACGACACTCGCGACATAGCCGAAGGTCCGGACGAATCGGCGTACAAGACCTTAGAGACCATGATGGACAAGATGACCGCCCAGCTGGAACTGGCCAAGCGGATCAGGGCGGTGGACGAGGGGGACGTGGTCCATCGGGTGATCACCAAGCACTTCCTGCCGGACCTCATCGGCAACCTGAACAGCTTTTCCGGCCAGAAGTTCCGCTGCACCAAGTGCGGGGAGAGCTACCGGCGGGTGCCGCTAAGCGGGCATTGCTACTGCGGCAACAAATTGAATCTCACCGTGTACGAGGCCAGCGTCAAGAAGTATCTGGAGGTGACCAGCCGTATCGGGCGCGATTACGGAGTGTCGGAATACACCCAGCAGCGCATCCGGTTGATAGAGCGCTCCATCACCTCCATCTTCGGGGAACGGATCGACAGCGCTCCCGCCTCCCTGGACTCCTTTGACGAGGGGGGAGAGGAGCAAGCTTTGGCCTTCCCTCGGGACCCGGATGCCGACGACTCGGTCGAAGAGGAATCCCTCGGCGAGAGGCGGGGCAAAAAGGCCATCAGCCTGGATGATTTTTAAAAGGGATAAAATAAGAAGAGGGCGGGGGTGCCGCCGTTTCAGCCTTCCAGAGAGGCGACCTTCTCCCTGAACTCGTCGAAGGTCCTCTCCAACGCTTCCAGGGCCTTAATCAGGGCCACCCTCGCGCTCAGGGACCCGTCGGTCTCGAACTCGAAGATGAACTTGTTCTCGGACCACTTCACCTTGATGGCGTCGGTGCGGCAGACCTTGACGCACTCCTCGCAAAGGACGCAGGCGTCGTTGTCCACGACCTGCACCTTCTGGTCCTTGAACTTCATGACCTGCTTCGGGCAGACCTTGATGCAGGTGCCGCCGTTGTCGCACTTGGAATGGTCGATGGTCACGGTGGGGAAGTACTTGTATCCCACGCCGTGGGTCGGCTGCCATTTGGCGTGCTGGCGGCCGGTGCCCAGTTCGGCGATGGCGTAGGCCAGTATGCCCTGGCGCTCGCCCAGCCGGACGATCGGGATTAGCGAGTCCGCGGGCTGGAACCTGGCGTCGCCCAGACAGCTCAGGTCCCCGGAGTACACCTCGCACGGCCCCCTCTTTTCCAGGGAGTAGTAGACGGTGCAGCTCGGGCAGCCCTCGCCGCCGCAGGAGCATTGGTCTCGGAAGCCGAACAGCTCCAGGTCGGTGGGGATGGGCACCAGGCCCAGGCGATGGGCGACGATCTCGTCGAACACCGGGCTGATGCTCTCGTACTCGTTGCCCTCGGCGTCCACCGACGAACCGAGGTGGAACTCGACGTCGTCGATGGCCAGCTTGGGCACGTCCATCATCAGCGCCCTGCGCAGGGCGTTGACCTTCTCCGGGCTGGCCTCGGTGACCACGAACCTGATCCAGGTCTCGGTCTCTTGGTCCTTTAGCAGCTTGATTTGCATAAAGCGCCTCTTTACACCCTTCTGCCCCGGCGCCCGCCCTTCTTCTTGGTGCCGTCATGCGGGATAGGGGTGACATCCTCGATGCGTCCGATCCTGAGTCCAGCGCGGGCCAGGGCCCTGATGGCCGCCTGAGCGCCGGGACCGGGGGAGGTGGAGCGGTTGCCGCCAGGCGCGCGCACCTTGACGTGTATGCCCTCTATCCCCTTCTCCTTGGCGATCTCGGCCACCTTCTCCGCGGCCCTCATGGCCGCGTAAGGCGAGGACTCGTCCTTGGCCGCCTTGACCACCATCCCGCCGGTGCACTTGGTGATGGTCTCAGCACCGGTGACGTCGGTCAAGGTGATGATGATGTTGTTGTAGCTGGCGAAAACGTTCGCGATTCCCCACTTGCCCATCAGTTCACCTCCTCGGTCGGCAGCTCGGCCGGGACATCCTCGACGTCCTGGACGGCGGCCTCCACATCCTTGGGCACATGCTTCACGAACTTCTTCTTGCCCAGGTCCTTCTTCATCTCCGCAGCCTCCTCGTGGCGGGCCCTCATCGCAGCGGCCTCCTTCTGGGCCTGCTTCAGCGGGTGCAGTTCGTCAGCGATGGGCGACCTCGGGTTCAGCACGATCCTCTCCTCGTCCTCGCGGGTGACGATGTAGCCGGGTATGGTGACCTTCTGGTCGTCGATGCATACATGGCCGTGAACGATGAACTGCCTGGCCTGTCCTACGGTCGAAGCCAGTCCCTTGTTGTAGACCACGGTCTGCAGGCGGCGTTCCAGCAGGGCGATGTCGGAAAGACCGAGAACGTCGTCCAGCCTGGTGCCCTCCATGGGCAGGAGACCGATCCTGGCGCACTTGTGCAGCAGGTTCTCGGTCTCCATCTTGGCCTGGTGCTCGCCGGTCCTCAACCGAGCCTGGAGATCGCGGGACTGCTTGCGCAGGTTCCGCAGGATGGTCTTGGCCTTCCACAGCTCCTTCTTGCTCTTCAGGCCGTACTGCTTTACGAGTAAGGCCTCCTCCTTTATGCGCTCGCCCTGCCAGGGGTGGGAGGGCGTGTCGAAGCTCCTTCTCGGGAACTTTGGATCACCCATGTTCAGGCCTCCTTCTTGGCGGCGGGAGCGGGCTGGTTCTTGGCCTTGGAAACGCCCAGGGTCAGACCCTTCCTACCGTTGGACCTGGTACGCTGGCCGCGGACCTTGTGTCCGGACTCGTGGCGCACCCCACGGTAGCATCTGATCATCTTCAGGCGGTTGACGTCATCCTTCAGGACAACGTCCAGGTCGGTGCCGACCAAGTGCTGGTCCTCGCCGGTCTCGTAGTCCGCCTGCCGGTTGATGGCCCAGTTGGGGACGTACTCCGAGTAGGTGGATATGAGCCTGGCCAGCTCGTCGGTGGCCGCCTCGTCCAAGGTGCCGATCTTGACCAAGCGGTCCACGCCGGCCTTGTTGACGACGATCTCGGCCACTCTCTTTCCCACGCCTTTTATGCTCTGCAGGCCGACCACGGTGGGCTTGTTGCCGTCAATGTCCGTGTTCACTATGCGGACAATGTACCGGAAGTCGTCCTTCTCCTCAGTGTTAGTAGTCTTCTTCGCTTCAGCCAAGAATATCCCTCGCTGATGATCGCGAATCGAATCTCGCCCTCGCGAAGTACGCCCCGCGGCAAACGCCGTGGTTTGCAGTTCCCATCTCCGGATAGGGCTACCGGTCCGGGAACAAGCCCCTCTTATGAAGGGCTCCCTCAACAGTATCGATTCTGTCGGACATGCCAACCCCGAGCCTGTATATAAGTATTCTGCAGTGAAAAGAGGACGTTGGAAGAGGTTTCAGGCCCCTATCTCCTGAGAGACGATCTGGTAGGCCTTCGACAAAGCCTCCTTCAGCCGCGCCGGGTCTCCGCCTCCGCCCTGGGCGTAGTCGGGCTTTCCGCCCCCGCCGCCGCCCATGACGGCCATTATCCCTTTCAAGGCCTTGCGGCAGTCCATCTTGACGTCCGACGAGCAGGCCACCAGAAGTTTCGCCCTCTCCCCTGGAACGCCGATCACGGCCACGGTGCAGGGCATGGAAGCCAGTTGTTTTGACATCTCCTCCGGGTCCTCGCCGGGGAGCGCCTCGTGGACCACCACCCGGGCGTTCCCGGCCCGGGGAGCCTCGGAGACCAGTCCCTTCACGCTCATGTCGTTGATCACCGATGAAAGGTGTTCCATGCTCTTGCGCTGCTCGCGCAGGTCGTCCTGCAGCTTGGCCACCGCCTCGGGCAGCTTCTCGCCGGGAACGTTGAGGGAATCGCCCAGCTCCTCCACCAAGCGCTTGTCGGACTGCATTCCCGAAACGGCCGCCATACCGGCGGTGTACTCGACGCGCACGATGCCGTCCTGGATGCGCTTGGTGCGAGTGATGCGCACCGGGCCGACCATGCCGGTATGGGAGCAGTGAAGTCCGCCGCAGGCCTCGGCGTCCAATCCCTCGACCTCGACCACCCTTATGATCTTCCCGGGCACCGCACCGCCTTGGTAGAGCCGGTAGCCGTGCAACCTTTCCGCATCATCCCTCTGCATGAACTGGATGCTGATGGGGCGGTCCTGCAGCACCACCCGGTTGACCTCCTTCTCCAGCATATCCCGCTGTTCGGTGTTCAGGTTCTCGAAATGGGTGATGTCCAGGCGGGCCTGGTCCACGGCCTTGTGCGCCCCGGCCTGCCAGATGTGGTTGCCGAAGAGGTTGCGCGCCACCCCGTTGATCAGGTGTGCGGCGGTGTGGTGGCGCATCAGCTGCTGCCGGCGCTCCAGGTCTATGGAGCCCTTCACCCTGGCGCCTATCTTCGGGTTGCCGCCCTCCACGAAGTGGACGATGGTGGTCTTGATCTTGATGACCTTGCACACCCTCTTTCCGTCCAGTATCCCGAGGTCCCATTCCTGGCCGCCGCCCTCCGGATAGAAGGCGCTCTGGTCCAGGACGATGCCGCCGTCGATCTCGGCGATGACGGTTCCTTCGAACTCCACCATCTCCGGGTCCTCGTAGTAGAGCATGCGGGTCTCGGGCATCTTCTCCGGGCGCTCCTTGACCTCCACAGCCTCGGCCTCGGGCTTCTCGTGCCTGGCGGCCACCTGCATGTAGAAGTTGTCCGGAACCTCGATCTGCCCGGGAGCGAACTCCTGGGCGATCTCCGGGTTCAGTCCGTGCGAATCGTACAGCTCGATGAGCTTCTCGTTGGCCAGCCTCTCCCCCTTCTTGAGGTCCTTGACCAGCCGGCCCACCAGCTGCTTCCCCCTTCCCAACGTTTCAAAGTACCGCTCCTCCTCCACCTCCACCAGGTTGAGGATGTCCTCGCGGTTCCCCTTCAGCTCCGGGAATATGTCCTGGAAATGGTCGATCTGTCGTCCCACCGCCTCCGAGAGCCTGATGTCCAGGTCCAAGGAGCGGATGGAGCGCAGCGCCCGGCGCACCAGCATGCGGGCGAAGTACCCCTCTCTCACGTTCGAGGGGACCACGCCGTCGTTCAGCATCAGCATGAGCGCCCGGGAGTGGTCGCATACGACATATATGTCCTCCAGGGGGGCGATGGTCCGCATCAGCTCCTCGTAGCTGATGCCGATCCTTTCGGCGGTGGTCTCCCGGATGCGGCGAACGTCCGCGGCGGTCCTCATGTTGGTGGCCCCGGCGACCTTGGAATACTCGGTGAGGACCCTCTGGTCCGGTTCCACCTTGGCCAGGTCCTTGAGCCACTCCACGACCGGTCCGAAGACCGCCTCGTAGGCGGAGGAGACCCCCTGGGAAACCCAGGTCATGCGCTCCAGACCGTATCCAGTGTCCACCACGGTCATGTCCATCGGCTTCCGCCCGTCGGGCGTGTCCCGGTACATCATGAAAACGAGGGTGGCTACCTCCACCCCGTCCAGGATGACCTCCACGCACGGCCCGGCGTTGCCGCCGCCCTCCCACCACTCCTCGATGTAGCGCATCTTGCCCGGGTCCGTTCCCAGGCGCTCGGTGAAGAAGCGGTGGCACAGCTCGACCGTGCGGTCCTTGAAATAAATGAACTTGCCGTCCTTCTTGTTGAAGGCGTGATGGGCGCACATCTCGAAGAAGGTGAAGTGCCTGCCGGTCTTTCCGACGTTATCGATATCGTTGAAACGGACACAGGTCTGGGAGATGGTCAAAGGGTTGAAGGGCGGTTCGATCACCCCGTTCAGCACCCATGGCTGGAAGTCGTAGATGGAGGCCTGGGTGAAGAACACGTCATCCCTCCACCGGGCCACGATGGGGTATCTCTTGACCCGGCCGTGCCCGTTCTCCTCGAAGAATCCCAGGTATGCCTCCCGCATCTCGTGCAGGCTGAGCTTTCGGTTCATGGGGGAGTTGCCGATGAAGGTATACTCCTCGCAAGGCGGCTCTCCGCAAGTGGGCCAGTCGCCCAGGCTCCAGAAGTGCCTCTGGCACTTGGGGCATTGCTTGCGCATGAAACCCTTCTCCTGGAAGAAGGCGAGGTCGAACTCCGAACCGGTCATAACTGGCGTTATTTCGGGGTCGTTATAAGAATATTGTCATGGTATCGCACGCGGGGGCGTTGCGTCCAGTCATATGTGGCAGGTGTCCAGCCCCTTCTTCTGCAGGTACTTCTGGTGGTATTCCTCCGCCTTCCAGAACGGGCCGGCCTTCTCCACCAGGGTGGCGATGGGCCGCTTGAACCGGCCGCTAGCGTCCATGGCCGCCTTGGACCTCTCGGCGACGGAGCGCTGCTCGTCATCGTGATAGAATATGGCCGTGCGGTACTGGGTTCCCACGTCGGGTCCCTGGCGGTTCTTTTGGGTGGGATCGTGCGCGCCCCAGAACACCTCGAGCAGCTGGTCGTAGCTGACCAACGCGTCGTCGTAGGTCAGATGCACAACCTCGGCGTGCCCGGTGCGGTCCGTGCATACCTCGCGGTAGGATGGCGACTCGGTGCGCCCGCCCATGAACCCCACTTCGGTCCGTACCACTCCCTTGACCTTCATGAACGTCGCTTCCACTCCCCAAAAACAACCGGCGGCGAAAGTAGCCTTCTTGAGAGTCATGGCATCCTCCGACTTTGAACGCAGCCTCGGATATTTAACCCTGCATCAGAACAGGGTCCGATTATAGGAGTAGTCGACCTTGACCTCGATCACCGCCAGGGCGTCGCGGTCCAAGCAATCCCGCAGGACCGGTTCGAACTCCTTTCCGCTCACTGAATATCCTTCGGCGCCGAAGGAGCGGGCGAAGGTCGGGATGTCGGGGTTGCCCAGGTCGACGTTGGAGCTTCTGCCCAGGTTGCGCATCATCTTCTCCCGGATCAGGCCAAGTCCGTTATCGTTGAATATGACAGTGACGAAGTGGATCCCCAGCCGCTTGGCCGTCTCCAGTTCGGCCGAGGACATCATGAACCCTCCGTCGCCCACCGTCGCGCACACCCGCCGGTCAGGATGCACCATCTTGGCGGCGATGGCCGAGGGTATCGCCACGCCCATGGGTATCAGGCCGTTCTGCAGCAGCAGCGTGTTAGGCCCGTATACCGGATAATACTTGGCCAGCCAGATCAGGTGGGCTCCTACGTCGCTCACCATTATGTCCTCTCTCCCCATGCAGCGACGCATGGTCCGCACCAGGGCCTGGGGTCCAGAGGCCTCTCCAGCCAGCTCTTCCATCAGCTTTTGGCGATGCTCGTGATGCCAATCCCGTTTGCGGACCGCGTTCGCCGACAGGCGCCTCAGGGAATCCGAGATATCGCCCAGGACCGTCGATTCCAGCTGAAGTTTCCGGCAGGGGATGGGCTTGGAGCTCCCGATGTGAGCGACCCGTTTCATCCGTCCCCGGTTCCAGTGCTGCGGCTGGAACTCGATGGAGTCGAATCCCACCAGTATTATGGCGTCAGCTTCCTCGTAGGATCCCTTGACCAGGTCGCTGTTGCGCATGCCCACCGTACCCAGGCTGAGGTGATGGTCGAACGGCACCGCTCCGGCGGCCATCCAGGTGCAACCGACCGGCAGGTTCCAGGCCTCGCAGAATTCCCGGAGCGCGGGAACGGCGTTCTCGCGCAGGGCTCCATGGCCGGCCAGGACCAGCGGCCGTTTGGAGGAGGAAAGTATATCATACGCCATGGCCAGCTCTTTCTCCTTGGCCTTCTTCGCCTTCCTCTCGGTAAGTGGACGCGGGACGCCCGACGCCTCCTTCTTCATCACGTCCTCGGGCAGCTGCATCATCACCGGTCCGCTCCTTTCCGAGGAGGCCAGTTTGAACGCTCTCCTGACCGACCCGGGAATGTCGTCCGGACCGCCCACGTCCATGGCCGTCTTGGTGATGGGACGGAACATGGCCAGCAGGTCGATCACCTGCTTCTGCGGGGGATCGCGGCGAACTGCTCCGGCCTGGGCCACCAAGGCCACCATCGGCAGGTTGCTGAGATAGGCGTCGGCCACGCCGCTCACCAGGTTCGTCGCCCCTGGTCCCAGGGTGCTCAGGCAGACCCCCGGTCTTCCGGTCAGCCGCCCGACCGTAGCGGCCATGAACGCCGCCGCCTGCTCATGCCGGGTGAGCACGAACTCCATTCCCGCGGAATGGATATCGTCCATGACATCCAGGTTCTCCTCGCCGGGAATGCCGAACACCCGCTGCACGCCCTCGGCCTTCAGGCATTCCACCAGCAACCTGGACGCTTTCATATGATCACTCGAATACCTCGGCCCGCCTCTCGAAAAGGTCCCTCACCGCGCAGAGGACCGCCTGCTCCAGATCGCCCTCGCTCTTGTATGGATGCATGCCTCTGGCCCGTATCTCCGCCTCCGCCCTCTCCCCGAAACCGGAGGTTAGTATTATGTCAGAACCGGCCAGAGCGGCCACCATGCCCTCGATCTTGCTCCGGTGACGGGGGCCGAACATGGATTCCTCCAGGAACGGGTCGGTGCGGACCTTGCCGGCCATGGTCAGTTCCCCGTCCTGCACGTCGAACAACCAGAACTCCCTGGTCTGGCCGAAGTGCTGGTCGACGCTCCGTCCGTCGGAGGTGGCCACCGCCACCCGGTGCTTGGTCGATCCCTCCATCTGTATGCCCACCGGACCGCCTTCGGGCGCCTCGCGGGCGCCGCAGGTGATATGCGCGAACTCGGCCGATCGATCGTTGTCCAGCATGCCTATGGCGTCCGCCCGGCAGAAGCGGCAGTGTCGCATCTGCTTTATGTCTCCTTCGCACAAGTCCTGCAGCATCTTGCGCTGTTCCGGGGTGGGCGCGGGCAAATTCTCGAACTTGGTGCCCGGCACCGGGATGAGCGGAATGATGTTCACGATGTACGCCCCGAGCTCCTTGACCTTCTTGGCAATGGCCGGGATGTGGTCCGCGTTCACGGTCGGCACCATCACGATATTGGCCTTGACCAGGATACCGGCTTCGGTGCATCTCTCGATGCCTTCCAGCTGGTTCGCTAGCAGACGTTCCGCGGCGTCCTTGCCGCGCAGGACCTTGCCGTCCCAGATGACGAAATCGTACATCTTGGCCCCGATCTCCGGGTCCACCGCGTTTATGGTCACGGTGACGAACTTCACGCCCAGGGCCTTCAGTCTCTCCACCGATCGGGGAAGATTGAGACCGTTGGTGCTCAGGCAGAGCGTCAGCTCCGGGAACTCCTCCCTCACCATCTCCAGAGTGGTGAAGGTCTCCTCGTTGGCCAATGGGTCCCCCGGTCCGGCGATGCCGATGACGCTGAGCTGGGGGATCTTTTCCTTTACGATCCTTATCTTGTACACCGCGTCCTCGGGGGATAGCACCTCGCTGGTCACCCCCGGACGCGACTCGTTCATGCAATCGTACTTGCGGTTGCAGTAGTTGCACTGGATATTGCATCTGGGCGCTATGGGCAGATGCATGCGGGCGAAGCTCTTGTGGGCCTTCTCGTTATAACAGGGATGGGTATTCAGCATCTCCTGGACATGGAGCGGGATCTCGCTCATCACAGCCCCCCTACAGAACGGTCTATCATCGCCGGTTGAATATCCAGCAAATCGTAGTTATAGATTATCCCGGCAGGCGGACCTGGAGAAAATGATTTATTCCAGGGTGAACGTGGAACACTGGTATATGAGCGACATCTTCAACGAACAGGGCATGCAGAGGCTGTTCACCAACATGAACCAGCACGTGCCCGCGAAGAGGAGATCGCTGAAGCAGCTGCTCGAGGACCCCGATCCTTCTTACGAAGGCAAGGATGGAAGGCGGTACAGATTGGGCCGCGAGGAGCTGGAGTTCCTCTCAGAGTTCCTGGACGAGGACGAACCCTCCCGATTGAAGTTGCCGATCCTGATCATGACGGACACTTCGTACGGCGATGGTTATTGGAAGGTCATCGGCAGGCTGGAGGTCAAGGTCATTTCCCGGATCATCGGCCGAGAACCAGAAAAGGAGGACGAGATGAGGATATTCTACCCCCACCTCAAGGAGATACGGGACAAACTTCCAACAGTGACCAACACGGTCTTCTCCTACTGATCGCAAAATCAAACAGCCTTAGCTGATAGAACGATCATACGCAACAAATCTCCACCTGAATGATGATCAAAAATTGCTAAGATAAAGGCCCTGGAAGAGGGTACACACGCAACCCGTTTAACGGTTAAGCCAAAGCCTACCATTAAGGCAAGCCTACAGTGCTTCGCGGCAAAGGACGTTAGTGATCGCGGACTGAACATCTCGGAGAACCTCGATGCGTACATCCCGATTCTATCAAGCTCATCAATTATGAGCGTCCTAAGATGCCTCTTTTTCAAGGTGGCTTCGAGCTTAGATGCTTTCAGCTCTTATCCAGTAGTGCGTGGCTGCTCAGCATGCCCTGTCGGACAACTGATTGACTAGAGGCACCGAACCCCCGTTCCTCTCGTACTCAAGGGTCCTTCTCGTCAGGCATCAATACACTTCCACCAAAAAGCAACAAACCTGTCTCACGACGGTCTAAACCCAGCTCACGATCCCTTTTAATGGGCGAACAACCCCACCCTTGGCAGCTGCTGCACCGCCAGGATAGGGAGAGCCGACAGCGAAGTAGCAAGCCGCCAGGTCGATATGAACTCTTGCTGGCGACAACTCAATTATCCCCAGGGTAACTTTTCTGTCATCAATCACCCCCATTCAGAAGGTTGATTGGTTCGCTAGGCCCTACTTTCGTATCGCCGATCCTTGTTGTCCGGATCCGCGTCAAGCCAGCTTTTACCCTTACATTCACCGGCAGATTTCTGACCTGCCTGAGCTGACCATTGGGCGCGCTTGTTATCTTTTTGAGCGCGTGGCGCCCCACCCAAACTGCCTACCTATTGGTGTCTTTCTAACGAAGTTAGTGGTACGAAGTCTGAAGGGCGGTGTTTCATCGTCGACTCGGAGATTACCTAGCGGCAATTCCTGGGTAACGTCTCCCGCCTACCCTACACATCAAAATTCATATCACAACAACAGGTTGCAGTAAAGCTCCATGGGGTCTTCGCTTTCAGGTGGAAGATACTGGACTGTGCACCAGTACTGTTAGTTTCACCGGCTTCGATGCGGGGACAGTAGAACTCTCGTTGGGCCTTCATGCAAGTCGCCAATTAAGCGACAAGGTATTACGCTACCTTAAGAGGGTCATAGTTACCCCCGCCGTTTAACGGTCCTTCGTTCGGTTGGACCCGAGTTTCAGATACCGTCACTGGGCAGGCTTCAACCGCTATACACATCCTTTCGGACTTGCAGCGATCTGTGTTTTTATTAAACAGTCGGAGTTCCCTTGCCACTGCGACCAGCCACTCTCGCGGCTGGCACCCCTTATCCCGAAGTTACGGGGCTAATTTGCCGAGTTCCCTCGCATCGATTAGGCCGACACGCCTTAGACTTTTCATCTAGGGGCACCTGTGTCGGTTCTTGGTACGAACGCGTCAGGTGTA
>JAKPZB010000131.1 GCA_029560215.1 Methanobacteriota archaeon
CGCTGCTCATCCCGGAGGTCAACCCCGACCACCTGGAGCTGGTCAAGGCCCAGGCCACCTACGCCAACGGCGGCTACATCGTCACCAACGCCAACTGCTCCACGACCGGGCTGGCCGTCCCGCTGCAGGCCATCTACCAGAAGTTCGGTCTCCAGGCGTGCTACGTCTCCACCTACCAGGCCGTCTCTGGCGCCGGATACCCCGGCGTTCCGTCCCTGGACATCCTGGGTAACGTGGTACCGTTCATCAAGAACGAGGAGGAGAAGATGGAGGAGGAGATCCATAAGATGCTGGGCGCCTACAAGGGCGGCAAGCTCAAGTTCGCCGATTTCGACATGGTGGCCAGCTGCGCCCGCGTGCCCGTTATCGACGGTCACCTGGAATCCGCCGTGCTGAAGCTCGGCAAGGAGGCCGACGCCGCGGCGGTCATCAAGGCGCTGGAATCGTTCAAGCCGGAGCCGCAGAAGCTGAAGCTGCCCACCGCCCCCGTTCGTCCGATAATCGTCCGCAAGGAGGAGAACCGGCCGCAGCCGGCGGCGGACGCGCTAGCCGGCGAACCGGAGAGGGCCAGGGGCATGGCCGTATCCGTCGGGCGGGTGCGTGAGAGCAAAGGATATATCAAGTTCTGGTTGCTTTCCCATAACACCCTGAGGGGCGGGGCCGGAGGCTCCGTTCTGAACGCGGAACTGGCCGTGGCCAGGAAGCTCCTCTGAGGGGGTGCCGGATGAAGCGGACGGTCGCGGAGATCAACCAGAAGATCAAGGACGGGGACGTGGTGGTCATGACCGCCGAGGAGGTCATATCCTACGTCCAGAGCGAGGGCGTGGAGCGCGCCGCCAAGGAGGTGGACGTCGTGACGACCGGAACCTTCGGGGCCATGTGCTCCTCCGGCGCTTTCCTGAACTTCGGACACTCCGAACCGCCCATCCGCATGCAGAAGGTGACTCTCAACGACGTCCCCGCCTATGGGGGCATCGCCGCCGTGGACGCTTATATCGGGGCGACGGAGCTCAAGCTGGAAGATCACAAGGGTTACGGCGGAGCGCATGTCATCGAGGAACTGGTGTCCGGAAAGCCGGTCCGCCTCAAGGCCACCTCCGACGGCACCGACTGCTATCCGCGCAAGGACATCGATACCTACGTGTCCTTGAACACCGTCAACCAGGCCTATCTCTTCAATCCCCGCAACGCCTACCAGAACTACGCCGCCGGCACGAACTCGTCGGACCGCACGCTCTACACCTACATGGGCAAGCTGCTGCCCGGATACGGGAACATCACCTATTCCAGCGCCGGGCAGTTGTCCCCGTTGCTGAACGACCCCACGCTGCGCACCATCGGCATCGGGACCAGGATATTCCTGGGCGGAGGCGTGGGCTACGTGGCCTGGGAAGGCACCCAGTTCAAGACCAACGTGGAGACCAAGTTCGGGGTGCCCATGGGCGGCGCCCGCAACCTGGCCACCATCGGCGACATGCGCGGCATGTCCCCGGAGTTCGTCCGGGCGCTCAACCTGCCGGGCTACGGAGTCTCCCTGGCCTTGGGAGTGGGGGTGCCCATACCGATCCTGGACCAGGAGGTCCTCAAGGCCACCGCCATCAGCGACGAGCAGCTCTTCGCCCCGCTGATCGATTACTCCACCCAGTCCAGGAACAGGAAGCCGATCAAGCACTTCTCGTACGCCGAGCTGCGCTCCGGCCGCGTTGAGCTGTTCGGCAAGGAGGTCCGGACCTCCTCGCTCTCCAGCTACCTCAAGGCCAGGCAGATCGCGGAAACGCTCGCCGAACGCATCGAGAGCGGGGAGTTCCTGCTCACCGAGCCGGTGGCCCCGCTGCCGGCCGACAAGGGAGTGGGGACGCTCGAGGTGCGCTCGAAGGAGGAGGCGGTCTGATGGTCAAGAAGAAGTTCCTTCTGGGCTTCAGCCCGGACATTGTGAACGAACCTATCGTCTACCGCCTGGTGAGGGATTACGACCTCAAGATCAACATCCTCCGCGCCGAGGTGCGGGAGGTCGGGGGCCGCCTCCTGATGGAGGTGGAGGGCAAGGCCAGCAACATCAAGGAGGCCGCCCGCTACCTGAACGATTCAAAGGTCGACGTCCAGGAGCTGGTCACCTACGTGGAGAAGAACGAGGAACGCTGCACCCACTGCGGCATGTGCATCTCCATCTGCCCGGTCGAGGCCCTCACCATGGACCGCCCGGCCTGGAAGGTCCGCTACGATTCGGAGAAGTGCATCGCCTGCGGGATGTGCATCGACGCCTGCCCTCCAGGAGCAATGAAGTTCAGGATATGAGAAGGCTTTTCCAGTTCAAGGAGACCGCCGCCACCATAGAGGCCGACAAGGAGTATCTGAAATTGGCGGAGGAGGCCTTGCTCAAGGCCCGGGAGGAGGTGGAGGCCTACATCGCCAGGGACCCCTATTTCAAGGCCACCTTCGATCCCTACCCGGTCAGATCGGACATGGGCAAGGTGGTCAAGGACATGTGCGTCGCCGCCCAGAAGGCGGACGTGGGCCCCATGGCCGCGGTGGCCGGGGCCATATCCCAGGCGGCGGTGAGCGCCATGGTCGAGGCGGGATGCAAGCACTGCCTGGTGGACAACGGCGGCGACATCGCCATGCGCACCAACCGCACGGTGAACGTGGGGCTGTACGCCGGGGAATGCACGCCAAATTACCTGGCCATCGAGGTTCCGGCCACCAAGAGGATGCTGGGCATCTGCACCTCCTCCGGCACGGTCGGACCGTCCATATCCTTCGGCAGGGCGGACCTGGCCACGGTCATCTCGGAGGACGTCGCCCTGGCGGACGCCTGCGCCACCAAGCTGGGGAACCTCATAACCGAGGACGACCTGACCCTCATGGACCGTTCGATACGGGAGGTCCTCTCCATCAAGGGCGTCAAGGGCGCCCTGGTCATGATCAACGGGAAGCTGGGCATGGGCGGGGACGTGCCGCGCCTGGTGCGCTGCGACGTGCCCCCGGACCGCATCACCCGCATCCGCTTCTAGTCCGGCGTCCACTTCAGGACGCTCACCGTGCGGTCCTCCCGCAGCGTGAAGCGCCCGCCGTCCGATTTCCCTCGCACGTTCTCGGCGATGACCCGCTCCACCCTGGCGTCCACCTCGTGGAAGAGCGAGAAATATCGAACCAGATGGCGGACCATGCCCTCGGCGGAGATCTCCGTCTCCTCGCGCACGTCGAAACGGCGCAGCGAGGGCCGGCGGTCCATCTCCTTGAGTATGCGGTAGGGGAAGATCGGATCGAAGCCCTCCATGGAGATGCCCGGATGGCCGAGCTCTTCCCAGATGTCGAAGGCCAGTCGGTCCCCGGAGGAACCGCCCAGGGAGACGATGCAGCAGACGCCGTCGCTCATGGCGTCCATCCTCATCACCGAAGCGAGGTCGTCCACCGCCGGGCAGAAGGAGGAGAACACCAGGTCGTAGCGGCGGTCCGGCGAGAACTCCTCCCAGCTCTGGCAGAGCAGGTCCACCTGGCTCAGGCCTGAGCATCT
>JAKPZB010000135.1 GCA_029560215.1 Methanobacteriota archaeon
CCTCCGCCGGAGCTGGCGGGGCCACGGCATCGGAGGTGCAGAGCGCATGCGCCCTCGTGGTGACCGACATGATCACCCCGATCTACCCGACATCGGCGGGGCTGGCAGGGCAGATCAATACCCTGCCGAATAGCGCAACACTGAACGCCCACATCCTAACCATCCCGACCTCGGCAACGGCACGGGGTTGGATCGTGACGCTTCCGACATCGCAGTCCTTGAGGGCAGAGATAGCCACGCTGCCTACTTCCCAGACGCTCAACGCGCACATTGCGACCCTGGCGAACAGTTCGACCCTCTCGACCCTGGTCTCATCCCTGAATGTAAGAGTGTCCTCGGTGGACGTACGAGTGCAGAGCGCAGCGGCACAGGTCAACTCAGTGAA
This sequence comes from Methanobacteriota archaeon, assembly GCA_029560215.1. Lineage (GTDB taxonomy): Archaea > Thermoplasmatota > Thermoplasmata > Methanomassiliicoccales > UBA472 > UBA472. Next base: position 386 of record JAKPZB010000135.1, read on the forward strand.
CAATACCGTGGGGACCTTGCCGACATCCCAGACGCTGAACGCTCATATCGTGACCTTGCCGACATCCCAGACTCTAAATGCCCACATCGTGACGCTTCCAACATCACAGGCCCAGGCAGGGCAGTTCGCAACGCTGCCCACCTCCCAAACGGTCCAGGCCATGATCTCTTCCCTCGATCTGAGGGTGGCAAGCCTGGATGTCCGTGTTCAGTCGGTAGACGGTAGGGTTGCGACCCTGCCGAACAGTGCGGGGCTCTTCGCTCTCGTGGGGAGCCTCGATACAAGGGTCAGCTCACTCAACACCAGGGTGGGGTCCGTGGACGCCAGGATCGCCGGGCTGAATGACCTCGGCCTCTCCGACATCACCAGCGGCATGTTCGGGTACGAGCTGGAGACCGGCCTCACCTTCGCCCAGGCCCAGAGGGTCCAGAAGGCCATGCTCACCGGGGTGGCCTCCGGCGGCGGGACGAACACCCTGGTCTTCCGTGACACAGCGAACACCAAGAACCGGGTCAGCATGACCGTGGATTCGGCCGGCAACCGCTCGGCTGTGACCCTGGATGGTGACTGATGCTCGGCGGATCTCTTCCCGTAAGGGCTCATCCCGAGCTGGCCTTCCCTGGATGGAACTCCTTCCCCCTGTGGGGTCCGGAGACCATCATCCTTCCCACCGGGCCGTTTACCATCTCGGTCAAGGCGTGGAGGCCGTCCATCCTGTGCACCGCCTCCAGGCCCACCATGACCACGACCTATTCGAGGCCGACCATCTCCATTGAGGAGCACTGAAGATGACAACCAAGAACGAGCGCATTGATCACGACCTGGAGATTAACGAGGGCGAGACTCCGAGCCTGCTCTTCACGGCTAAGGATGGGGACACTGCGGCAATAGAGGCGGCCCTGATCTCCGGGGTCTACGTCCGGGTGGATGACTACCACAGCGATACGAACCTGATGGCCAGGACGGCGATCTCAAGCCTGACGAACCCGACCAGCTTCACCTTGAGCAATTCCCAGACCTGTATCGTGAATTCCGGGCGGCCGTTCGAGTTCAGGTATGTAACCGTGGAGTACATCTGGAACAGCAGCAACCACATACCGGACGAGTACGTCCTGAAGGTGAACAACCTGAAGTACCACTAGAGAGCGCAGCCATGGCGAAGAAGACCAGAGAGGTCACTGAGTGTGAGATCATCGAGTCCCTGAGAAAGACAGGGGCGAGGGTGGCCATGTCAGCCCGGATGCTCGGCATGTCATACCAGGGCCTGTATCAGAGAATCAACAAGCATAAGAAACTGAAGGAGGCCCTCCAGGACATCCGGGAGCACAGCCTTGATCTTGTTGAAGACAAGCTCTGGACGGACGTGGAAAAGGGCGAGCACTATGCCATCTGCTTCTACCTGAAGTGCCAGGGCAAGCACCGGGGGTGGATTGAGACCGTCCGCAACGAGCACTCAGGCCCGGACGGCGGACCCATACAGACCGAGGACAAGAAGCCGGATTATTCCAAACTGAGCAAGGATGAA
>JAKPZB010000136.1 GCA_029560215.1 Methanobacteriota archaeon
TGAAGGGCATCGCCGCCTACGCCTACCACGCCCGCATCCTCGGTAAGAAGGACGAGCAGGTCGACGCCTTCATGCACGAGGCTCTGTTCAAAACGCTCACCAACGTGGACTTCTCCGCCAAGGACCACTGGGACCTCCTGCTGAAGGCGGGAATGATGAACTACCGCGCGATGGAGATGCTGCAGGAGGGCAACACCGAGCACTTCGGCGATCCGGCCCCGACCAGCGTTTTCACCGGCGTGAAGAAGGGACCGGGCATACTGGTCACCGGGCACGACCTTTTGGACCTGGAGGCGTTGCTGAAGCAGACCGAGGGCACCGGCGTCAACGTTTACACGCACGGAGAGATGCTTCCGGCCCACGCCTACCCCAAGCTGAAGAAGTACAAGCACCTGGTCGGCAACTACGGCTCCGCCTGGCAGAAGCAGAAGACCGAGTTCGCGGAGTTCGGCGGGCCTATCCTCGCCACGACCAACTGCGTGCTCATCCCGCCGGAGAGCTACAAGGACCGCCTGTACACCACCGGAATAACCGCACTGGACAACGTCAAGCACCTGGAGCGGAACGATTACTCGGAGATAATCGAGCACGCCAAGCGCATCGGCGACCTGGCCGAGAGGCAGGGCATAAACATCATGACCGGCTTCCACCACAAGGCCGTTCTCTCGCTCGCTCCCCAGATAATCGACGCGGTCAAGGCCGGCAAGATAAAGCACTTCTTCCTGATCGGCGGCTGCGACGGCGCCACTCCCGGACGCGATTACTACACCCAGCTTGCGGAAAAGATACCAAAGGACTGCGTCATACTGACGCTCGCCTGCGGCAAGTACCGCTTCAACGACCGGGAGTTCGGGACCATCGAGGGCACCGGCATCCCGCGTCTGCTGGACGTAGGGCAGTGCAACGATACCTACTCGGCGTTGCAGATAGCCATAGCCTTATCGAAGGCCTTCGGCGTCGGAGTGAACGAGCTGCCGCTGAGCATCGTGCTCTCCTGGTTCGAGCAGAAAGCGGTGGCCATAGTCTACACCCTGCTGGCCCTGGGTGTCAAGAACGTGCGCGTCGGACCGACCGCCCCGGCGTTCATCTCCCCGAACAACTGGAAGTTCATCGCGGAGAACTTCAACTGGATGCCCATCGGCAACGTCGACGAAGACCTGAAGGCCATGCTGGGCCACTGAACCCCCTCCGGGGAAAACCGCTTCTCTCCTCCTTTTCTTTTTTTCCGTACCCGAGAAAACCGTTAATCACGGTTCCTCCTTCCGGGGCCGTGGACCTTCGACAGCTGCTAGGCAACAGCGCCCTGATGATGACGCTGTCCTTGATCACAGCCCTGGCCCTGGGCGGCTTTCCTGACGGCCTTCCGCTGACCAACAGCAACATAGCGATGCTGGCGCTGATGGTCATGATGTCCCTGTCGCTGACCAACCTCAGGTTGCGCGGCCTCCGGGTGCAGGACCACTCCCGCTTCATCGTCCGCGCCTTCCTGCTGTCCATGGTGGTGGCGTCAGGCGCCTCCATCCTGATCTCCTTCCTGTTCGAGGGGGACCTCCGCTCCGGGTGGATATTGATGGCCGCGCTGCCTTCGGCCATTTCCGTCATCCCTTTCACATTCATCATGAAGGGCGACCTGGAGCCCACCGTGGTCTCCACGGCCGTGCTGTACCTCTCCGCCTTGGCCTTCACGCCCCTGCTGACCTTCCTCTTCCTGGGGGAGGCGGTGGACGTCATGCTGCTGGTCACCTACGTGGCCATACTTTTGCTACTTCCTCTGGCCATATCCCGGCCGCTGCGCCTGTTGGATATGGACCCCAAGGACCGCGGAGCGATGATAAACATCGCCCTGTTCGTTCTGTTCGTGGCCATCGCCGGGCCGAACCGGGACATATTCTTCAACGACTGGAAGCTGCTATCGATGCTCCTTGGAGCCGCTTTCGTACGCATATTCGTCGTCGGGCTGCTCTGGGACCGCTACCTCCGGCATAGGAAGGTCGAGAGAGGCCGCCGGGTCCCCGAGGTGCTGTTCTCCTCGCACAAGAACACTGGCATGGCGGCGACCCTGGCGATAGCGCTCATCGGACCGGCGGCGGCCGTGCCCGCGATCATATGCGCGGTGATGGACATAGCGTGGCTGATATTCCTCTCCCATTGGGTGTTCAGGGACCGCCCCGGGGAAAGCAAAGGGTGAAGTGCCCGTAACCATCTGCGCATATCATGCGCGCGAGCACCAGGGTCTTCCTGGAGACGGTGGCCAAGAAGAGGATGGAGGCGATCAGGGAGGGGTCCCCGGACCTGGGCGCGGAGATGGCCATGGACGATTCCGGCTTACGATGCGCCATCCAGGTGACCAGGGACGGAGAGCTGGTCCGCCTGGAGTTCATCGAGTCGCCGGTCACCGCCGGCAAGCAGGCCCAGTTCGACGATTACATCGAGGTGGCCAAGAGCGTCGGCTCCCTGGCCATAATCTTCCCGGAGTCCAAGTTCTCCCGGGACATGGCCTCCAACATCTACCAGAGCGTGTTAAAAGAGGCAAGGCAGCGAACGGACCGGGAGATAAGCTTCCTGGGTTTCGTTTACGACGAGAGGATGAACCTGAAGAAGGTGGAGTGAGGGTCTTCGCAGGCCGGTGATCACAGCAGCAGCGACTGCATGTCCTCCACCTTCTCGTCCATGTAGGCGCAGGAATCCAGCACTCCCTGGTTGTAGAACTCCGGGGCTATCTTATCGATAATAAAGTCCAGGACCATCCCGGCGGCCAATTGCCCGATCTCCTCGCCCCGCTCATCCTTGAAGAAATGAACGATGGCCTTCACCATGTCCTCCCGCTTCTCCCTCTCCAACGCGATGCGTTCCTTCTCCCTCATGGTCGTCCCGGACGAAATGGGGATGGGGAATGATAAAATATCCCGGCTCAGAACTTGCTCGCCGTCCAGGCGAAGAAGCGGTCCAGCAGGCTGTCCCTGGGAGCGTTCTCGTCCGAAAGGATCAGCACGGCGGCGAAGGCGGCCATCCAGATGAACAGCGGGTAGATGATCATCCGCTCGGAGCCGGCCGCTCCCAGCCCGAAGTAGATCTCCGATTTGTAGGTTATCTCCGCAAAGAAGCTGATGATCCCCAGCAACAGCGAGACGACCCCGAACGGTCCGGGGAAGGTCCAGTAGCAGGCCAGCGCAGCTACGGCAATAAGCACGAACGACAGGAAGGCCCCCACATCATGCGCCCATTCGATGGATATCGGAAAGGCGGCCATGATCAGCATTCCGATACCGCAGAGGACGAAGAGCAGGGGAATGAAGTTGAGCTTCTTGTCCGGCCAGAGGACCACCCCTATGGATATGCCCAGGATCCCGAACAAAACCAGCGAGGTGTCGAAGAGCAGGGCCGAAGGCTGCTCCCATACCCCCAGATCGGAGAGCAAGGTGTCCTTGACGCTGTACCCCTCGTACAGTATCTGGCTGATGTTGGCCAGGAAGGCGAACTGCACGATGGCCACGAACAGCAAGATGCCAGCGAGCTCCCTGCGTCTCACATCATGGTGAAGGCCGGTGATGAATTATACATTTTTGCGGTTCCGCACAAGTTATTTTAGGCACGCCCCCAATCGAAATCTCAGGGGGAAGGTTTCACCAGGACTCTAGTGGCGTACATTTCCGAATCAGGCAACACCAAGAAGGTGGCCCAGGCCATTTACGACGAGGTTCCGGGAGAGAAGGACCTCATGCCCATCTGCGACGTCCCGGACTCCAGCGTCTACGACCTCGTATTCCTGGGCTTCCCGGTCCACCAGTCCGGACCGGACAAGAAGGCGATAATGCGAATGAGCCAGCACTGCGTGTCCGGAAGGAAGGTGGCGCTGTTCATCACCCACGGCGCCCCGGAGGACGCACCGGAACTGCCGGAGTGGCTGGACAAGTTCAAGAAGGCCGCTTCCGGCGCCGAGCTGGTCGGCTTCTTCGACTGCCAGGGTCAGATGTCCAAGCCGGTCAAGATGGTGCTTCGCCTGTCCAGGGACAAGAAGCTGCGCGACTGGGCCAAGATCGACAACAGCCAGGGGCAGCCGGACGAATCCCGCATCAAAAAGGCCAGGGAGTTCGCCAGGGAGGTCCTGGGAAAGGCTGGCCAGAAGAGCTGAGGCGTTCCTCTTCTCCTTCTTCTTAAATACGCATAATAGCATGCCGTGCCAGGTGCGGGGAGGGCGAACTTGGATATTCCCAATGAGAGCGGCGTCGAGCAAACCATAACCGCCCGGAACGTGGTGGTCCGGTTCGGCAACATTCTGGCCTTGGACAATTTCTCCATTCAGGTCCCCAAGGGCATCGTCGGCCTGCTGGGACCGAACGGGGCCGGTAAGAGCACCTTCATCAAGACCGTACTGGGCCTGGTCACCTTCGAGTCCGGGGACGTGCGCATCAGCGGAATGGACCCCCGGACGGACGTCATGGCCATACGCGACCGCGTGGGCTACATGCCGGAGCACGATTGCCTCGTGGACACCATGAGCGGCCTGGAGCTGGTGACGTACTTCGGTCGCCTCAGCGGCATGACCAAGGAGGATTCCATACCCCGCAGCCACGAGGTGCTTGACTTCGTCGGACTGGGGGAGGAGCGTTACCGTCCCACGGCCACGTACTCCACCGGCATGAAGCAACGGGTCAAGCTGGCCCAGGCCATCGTGCACGACCCGGAGATCCTCTTCCTGGACGAGCCGACCAACGGCATGGACCCCCTGGGCCGGGAGGAGATGCTGGAGCTGATCTCGCGCATCGCCGCCTCCAACAAGTCTATTCTCGTCTCGTCTCACATCCTGCAGGACATGGAGAAGGTGTGCCAGTACGTGGTGATCATCAACAGCGGCCGGGCCATCTCCCAGGGGCCGATGTCCGTGCTGCTGGACCAGGGCCGGGACCGCAAGCGGTTGCAGGTGCGCGGCGAGCCCGCGGCGCTCATCGCCTTCACCGAACAATTGCGCAAGAGCTACCAGGTCATCTCCGTCTCCGAAGAGTTCGGGCAGATGACCATCGTTCTGGTGAACGGGGGACCGAGCGCTCCCCTGCTGGATATGGCCAAGGGCAACCGGGTTCAGGTGCGTTCCTACGCCCCCGACAAGCTGACCCTGGAAGGAGCGTTCATAAGATCGGTGAAGGAGGGGGCCTGATGGGGCTGAACCCGATCGGCTACAAGCCCTGGGACGGCAAGCGCACCGAGCACGGCCGGCGCTTTCTGGTGGTCGCCGAGAGCATCCTTCGGCACAAGCTCAAGGCCAAGTGGTTCTTGGCGTTATTGATAATCGGCACCTTCCTGGTGCACGTCATGCCCCTGTTCATCTACTCGCTCATGCCGCACCAGAAGCTGGAGACGTTGGTCATGCGGGACTACATGGGCGACGGCCTTTACTTCATCTTCGAGGTGATACTGGTCGCGCTCGTATGCTCCGACCTGATCTCGGAGGACATGCGCTCCAACTCCTTCATCCTGTACGTGTCGAGAGCGATGGGCGTGAAGGGCTATCTGCTGGGCAAGTGGACCGGGGCCATGGTCACCGTCGGCCTGTTCACGCTGCTCCCGCCGCTGGCGGTGGCTATCGCGATCACGGCCACCCAGTCCGGCTCCGATTACCTCGACAGCCTGGTGGTAATCGGCCAGACGCTTCTGGCCGGGATATGGTCGGCGGCGCTGCTGGTACCGGCCGGCCTGGCCGTTTCGTCCCTGACCAGGAAGAAGACCTACGCCGCGGTGGGCACCTTCATGTTCTTCTTCGGCATGATGCTGGTGGCCGGGATATTCTCCGGGCTGTCGCAGGACTGGAGCCTTCTGGACCCCTCCCAGGTGCTGTACCAGAGCCACACCGTGCTCTACGGGTTGGAACTATCTGATAGCGTCAACAAGGCCTTGCTGGGAGTGATGGCCTTCCTGCTGACGGTGCCACCGATGGCGCTCGTTTACTATCGCATCATGCGCAAGGAGGCGGGGAAATGAGCAACGTCGTCGAGGCCCGCATGCTGTCCAAGTGGTACGGTCAGGTCATCGGACTGAACAATTTCAGCATCGAGGTGCCCAAGGGGATCACCGGTATCGTGGGTCCCAACGGAGCGGGCAAGAGCACCTTCTTCAAGCTCCTCACCGGCAACATCAAGACCAACGTGGGGCACCTGAGGGTGCTGGGCGAGGAGCCGTGGCAGAACCCCGCGCTTCTGGCCAAGATAGGCTTCTGCCCCGATTACGACTTCCTGCCCCCGGACCTCAATGGCCGGGAGTATCTGCGTTTCGTGGCCGGCCTGCACGGCATGGAGGGCGTCAGAACCGAGGATAGGGTGAACGAGGTGCTGAACATCGTCACCATGTCCAAGGACGCCGACCGGTCCATGGGCGGTTTTTCGAAAGGCATGAGGCAGCGGGTCAAGATCGCCGGGGCGCTCCTCCACGATCCGGAGCTCCTATTGTTGGACGAGCCTCTGACCGGCACCGATCCCCTCATCCGCAAGGAGATCATCGACCTGGTGAAGGACCTGAACAAGGTGCACGGACACGACGTCATCGTATCCTCTCACGTTCTTCACGAGATAGAGAGGATGACCCACCAGGTCGCCCTCATATACAAAGGCCGCTCGGTGGCCAGCGGGGACATCTCCGAGATTCGCCGGTTGATGAGCGACCACCCGCACAATATCGTGCTGGAGGGCCGGGGGCTGCTGCCGCTGGCGCAGTTGCTTTTGACGAAGCGGTACACCTCCTCCATCGAGCTCCGACCGGACCGCCTGGGCATGTTCGTCCGGGTGGACCGCCCGGAGGAGTTCTTCGACTCCCTGCCGGAGCTGGTCTCGGAAACGCGTTGCGAGCTGGAACGGGTGGAAAGCCTGGACGACGACCTGGAATCGGTGTTCCGGTATCTGGTGGGGTGATGAAGATGTCCACGAATCTTATCGGTCTTCGCACGGTGGCCTCCTTCTCCGCCCGCAAGCTGCTCATGAACCGGCGCTGGATGCTGGTGATGCTCCTCGGCGCGCTCGTCGCCCTGGTGATGGGCTACGCGGCCACGCAGGACGGGGCGAACATGGACTTCGCCAGCGACCTGATGGTCATCCTGCTGCTGGCCTTCCTTCTTCCAGTGCTGTCGCTGATCTACGGCGCGTCGATGATCAGGAACGAGATGGACGACCGCAGCATCGTGCAGGTCATCACCGCCCCGCTGGACCGCCGGATATCCTATCTGGGCTACTACATCGGGCTGGCGATGGTGCTGTGCCTGCTGATCACCGTGATTACGGTCATCGGCGGACTGGCCTTCCTGGCCTTCTCCCCCGTGCGGGAAGGGGGCGTTCAGCTCATCGTCACCTTCATCGCCCTGCAGTACCTGGGGGTGCTGGTCTATTCGGCGCTCTTCCTGTTCCTGGGGACCTTGATGAGGCAGCCGATATACCTGGGCCTGTTCTACATCTTCATCTGGGAGGGCTTCGTCGGCTCCGTCCCCGGCTCCATCGGCGAGCTCACCATACGCCATCAGCTGCAGGTCATCGCCTCCGAGCTCACCGAGTACGGCTC
>JAKPZB010000145.1 GCA_029560215.1 Methanobacteriota archaeon
TCTCCCCGTAATCTCCTTCCTGGGGACCGGCGGCACCATCGCCAGTTACGTGGATTACCGTACAGGGGCGGTCCATCCCGCCCTAAAGGCCGAGGAGCTGGTGGCCACCGTTCCCGAACTGTCCGAGATCTGCCAGATGCGCTCCAGGGTGGTGTTCTCGATATTCAGCGAGAACATGGACGTCGCGCATTGGCAGGAGCTGGCGACGGCGGTGGCGGACGAACTCAACTCCGGATCGGAGGGCGTCATAATCCCGCACGGCACGGACACCCTGGGATTCACCTCCGCCGCTCTCTCCTTCATGCTCGGCGAGATTCCGAAGCCGGTCGTGCTGGTCGGGGCCCAACGCTCTTCCGATCGCCCCTCCTCCGACTCCTACGGCAACCTGCTCTCCGCCGCTCGCTTCTGCGTGAACTCCGATGCAGCCGAGGTGTTCGTGCTGATGCACGGGGAGACCTCCGATACGTGCACTCACGTTCACCGCGGCACCAAGGTGCGGAAGATGCATGCCAGCCGCCGGGACGCGTTCCGCAGTATGAACTCGGGACCGGTGGCCGCCCTGGGCCTCAACGGAGGTCTGGAGATGCTATCTCCCTGCCGCCCGAAGAGCGATGTCAAGGTCAAGGCGGACACCCGCATGGAGCCGAACGTGGGTTTGCTGCACTACTATCCCGGGATGAGCTCCTCGTCGGTGAGCAGGTTCGCCGAAGGGCTGCGCGGACTGGTCATCGCCGGCACCGGCCTCGGTCATGTTTCCAAGGACCTGGTCAAGGGCCTGAAGGGCCTGGCGTCCGAAGGAATGCCGATCGTGATGACCACCCAGTGCCTGGAAGGAAGGGTCAATCTGAACGTGTATGACACCGGGAGGGACCTCCTCTCGGCCGGGGTCATCCCGGGCGAGGACATGCTGCCGGAGACGGCTCTGGTGAAACTGATGTGGGTCCTGGGGCGAACGAACGATCTGGGCGAGGTCCGGAGAATGATGGTCACCGACCTTCGCGGGGAGATCTCGGAAAGGAGGGGGCTGTGATGCATCAGCTGACCTGCGGGATCGAGATACATCAGCAGCTGGACACCCACAAGCTGTTCTGCTCCTGCCGCTCCCGCCTGGTGGAGGAGGAAGGAAGATGCTTCCGCCGCCGGTTGCGCCCGACGCAGAGCGAAATGGGGGAGATCGACCGCGCCGCTCTGGCGCAGGCCGAGAGAAAAATGCACTTCGCCTATCAGGCGCCGGGGGACGTATCCTGCCTGGTGGAGGCCGACGAGGAACCGCCGCACGATGCCGACGAGGAGGCCATGCAGGCCTCCCTGGTGGTATCGGCCATGCTCAACTGCCGGGCGATGGACGAGGTGCACTTCATGCGCAAGATCGTCATCGACGGCTCGAACACCAGCGGCTTCCAGCGCACCGCCCTGGTGGCGGCGGACGGCCATCTGGAGGTGAACGGTCGTCGTATCGGGATCCTATCGCTCTGTCTGGAGGAGGACGCCGCCCGCAAGGTGGAGACCAAGGACAGGGAGGTGACCTACCGCCTGGACCGCCTGGGCATACCGCTGATCGAGATCGCCACCGCCCCGGACATGCACGATCCGGACGAGGTCAAGGAGGTGGCCCAGCGTCTAGGTTCCATTCTGCGCTCCACCCGCAAGGTGAAGCGCGGATTAGGAACGATAAGGGAGGACCTCAACATCTCCGTTCCCG
>JAKPZB010000098.1 GCA_029560215.1 Methanobacteriota archaeon
CAGCCATCAACGACGACCTGTCGTTGTATGTCAACGCCTTCACGGCAAGGGTGGGGTACTTCTTCTAGGGGGCGTACCCACCGTAAGGCTCCTTCGACCCGGAGGAGTCCTCCGCTGCTCACCGCGTGGGACCTTGGTCCCTCTTACCAGGCAGGATCTCGGTCCGCTCCTCCAGTAGCATGGATGCCCCCCTGTATGGTGCGACCAGGGATCTCCGCCTGGGGTGAGCCTCTGCGCATGATCAGCGCCAGGGGCTCGTGCCGGTCGATTCCCTGCCCGGGGTCGGTGGGCGGTACTGCAGTGCCTCGGTCGCGAAGGAGGGTCATGAATGAATGCGCCCGGTCCGCTTCTGTGACCCGGCATGCACGAAGAAAGGGGGTGTCCGCTCGGACACCCCCTTGGTGGTTCTGGTGCTCATGGACCGGTTACCCGGTCGCAGCCTCACGGCTGTCTGCTGCTGCCTTATTAGATATAGTCGCCGATGCTGAAGATGATGTCGCCATCCTCGTAGCTGTCGACCCAATCCGTGTACAGGATGAAGTAGTTCTGGTACATTTCACCCAGTGCGTGGAAGTAGCCCTGGCCATCGGTTGCCGGCAGGTCTTTCAGGTACGGATACCAGGGGACCAGGTTGGCATCGGTGAGATGCGCGCTGGCATAGAGTTCGACCTCATACTGTGCGCCCTGGAACTCCACCGTGGCGGTGGGCCCGAAATCGGCAAACTGTTCCAGCGTAATGATCTCCGCATCGGTCCAGTACTCGGGTGTGATGGTCATCACGCCTGCAGAGGTCATGGACACGGCGAAGTCCTTCAGACCAACATTACCACTCCACGTGACCGGGTTTGTCGTGCTGGTGCCGCCGGAGGTGACGAGCACATAGATGTCGGCTCCGAGATCAACCGCATTGTACTTCAGGGAACGGGACACCTTCATGGCCTCGCTGAAGGTCAACACGATCTCGTCGATGTCGTCCGGGGTCAGGTCAGCGAAGTGGTCGTAGCTGATGACATCGGTCTCGGCGCCTGCATCTGCCTGGACGATGTACGGAACGGTCATGTCGCGCAGCGGGTCAGGGGTCAGGCCCACCACGACGCCGGTCAGGCCGGAGTTGCAGGGCACGGCGCACTCGATTGCGAGCCA
>JAKPZB010000067.1 GCA_029560215.1 Methanobacteriota archaeon
AGGGGATGAATTGAGATATTCTTAAATATCATGGTCGGCATGAAGTCCATCCGTGTCAAATAACAACACGGGTGAGAGGACATCATTGCTTTTGCCATCGCTCACTGCGGTTGTTATTTTGTGAAAGAGGAGGTCTAGCGACCGTCCTCCTTGATCGGAAATGAGGGATTAGCGTATGAAAGGTGCCAAGGCCGTATTGGAACTGCTTGAAGGACAGGGGGTCGACGTCATGTTCGGTTATCCGGGCGGGGTCACCATCCCGTTGTACGATGAGCTTCTCGATTCCAGCATCCATCACGTCCTGGTCCGTCACGAGCAGTGCGCGGCGCACATGGCCGACGGCTACTCCCGCACCACCTCCAAGACCGGGGTGTGCCTGGCCACCTCCGGACCGGGGGCCACCAACCTGGTCACCGGCGTGGCCACGGCCTACGCCGACTCGTCCCCCATGATGGTCCTCACCGGCCAGGTGGCCACCGCGGCCATCGGCAACAACGCCTTCCAGGAGGCGGACATCTTCAGCCTGATGATGCCTATCACCAAGCACAACTACCGGGTGCTGAAGCCAGGCGACCTGCCCGAGGCGATCAAGCGCGGCATGGGCATCGCCAACAGCGGACGGAAGGGCCCGGTGCACATCGACCTGCCGGTGGACGTGCTGAGAGGGGAGATAGATCCAGCCAAGCTGCAGGAGAACTTCCCGGTGCCATCGCCCTACGAGGACCTCTCGAGCGTGCTAGACGCGGTCAAGATGCTGAGGGACGCCGAGCGTCCCGTATTGCTCGTGGGCGGCGGGGCCAGATGGTCCAACGCCTCCAGCGAGGTGCTGAGATTGGCCGAGATGCTGGTCGCTCCGGTGGTCACCACCATAATGGCCAAGGCCATAATCCCCGAGGACCATCCCATGTCCTTCGGCATGCTGGGCATGCACGGGCGGGAATGCTCCCGCAAAGCGCTCCTGGAAGCGGACGTGATATTCGCCATCGGCGCCCGGTTCTCCGACCGCACCATCGGCTACGACAGCGAGGTGCCCAAGGAGACCAAGGTGATCCATCTGGACATCGATCCCATGGAATCGGGCAAGAACCCCCGCACCAAGGTGCGCCTGGTCGGCGACGCCAAGAAGGGCCTGCAGATGATCATCAGGGCCTTAGGCCGCATCAACAAGGGCGAGACCGCTTGGAGCCGCCGAGTGAAAGAGCTATACGACGGTTGCGAGTGCAACATCGACATCGACGAGGACCCGGTGAAACCGCAGAAGGCCATATGGGAGCTGAGGAATGCTCTGGCCTCCGACGCCTTCGTGGTCACGGAGGTCGGGCAGAACCAGATGTGGGCGGCGCATTTCATGCGCCTTAAGCACCCTAACCAGTTCGTGACCTCCGGTGGAATGGGCACCATGGGCTTCGGCTTCCCCGCCTCCATCGGCGTCAAGTACGCCCACCGCGACAAGCAGGTGGTGGACATCGCCGGCGACGGCAGCTTCCAGATGGTTTTCCAGGAACTGGCCACGGCCATGAGCGAGGACCTGCCGGTGGTGGTGTGCCTGCTCAACAACGGCTGGCTCGGAATGGTCAAGCAGTGGCAGAAGCTGATGTGGAACCGGCGCTACTGCGGCACCGAGCTGAGGAACAATCCGGACTTCGTGAAGCTGGCGGAGGCGTTCGGGGCCGGCGGCATGACCGTCACCAGGTCCAGCGAGCTGGCCGAGGGCTTCAAGACCGCCCTTTCCTCCGACGTGCCCTTCGTGCTGGACATACGGACCGACCCGGAGGAGGACATGCTCCCGATGGTGCCTGGAGGCGTCAGCAGCCTGGACGGAACGATACGCAACCGCTGCCGCTGGAACCAACAGTCCCGATAGATTCGAACATTGTAAATAATGAGGAAAAAATGCGTGAAAGCGTTGAATGGTGATCTCATGGCAAGGATATATCACGAGTCAGACGCCGACCTCAACGTCCTGAAGGGCAAGAAGGTCGCGGTAATCGGTTTCGGAAGCCAGGGAAAGGCGCAGGCCCTCTGCCTGCACGACAGCGGATTGGACGTCACTGTCGGAGTGCGCAAGGACGGCAAGTCCTGGGTGGACGCCAAGAAGAACGGCCTCAAGGTCGATACCGTGGCCGGCGCGGTGAAGGGCGCCGACGTGGTCATGGTGCTCATACCCGACGAGGTGCAGGGCGATGTGTACGCCGCTGAAATTGCGCCCAACCTCAAGAAGGGCGCGGCCCTGGAGTTCGCCCACGGCTTCGCCATAACCTTCGGGACGATCAAGCCTCCCAAGACGGTCGACGTGATCATGATGGCCCCCAAGGCGCCTGGTCCGATGGAACGCAAGGTATACCTCGAGGGGTTCGGGGTGCCGGCCTTGATCGCGGTGCACCAGGACCACACCGGAAAGGCGAAGTCCATCGCCCTGGCTCTGGCCAAGGGTCTGGGCTCCACCAAGGCCGGGGTGCTGGAGACCGATTTCCGGGAGGAGGCCACCTCCGACCTGTTCGGGGAGCAGGCCGTGCTGTGCGGCGGGGTCACCGCCCTCATCAACGCCGGCTTCCAGACCCTGGTCAAGAGGGGCTACCAGCCGGAGATAGCCTATTTCGAGTGCCTTCACGAGGTGAAGCTCATCGTGGACCTCATCTACTCCGGAGGCATGATGAACATGTGGAGGAGCGTTTCGAACACCGCGGAGTTCGGAGGCTTGACCACCCGGGACCTGGTGATAAACGAAGAGAGCAAGGCGGCCATGGAGAAGATGCTGGACCGCATATGCTCCGGGGAGTTCGCCAAGGAGTGGCTGGACGACGCCAAGAAGGGCATGCCCAGGATGAAGGCGCTGGAGAAGGCCGAGGGCGAGAGCCAGGTCGAGAAGGTGGGCACCGAGATACGCGCCCTCTTCGAGAGCAAGAAGTAAGGAAAACATTTTCACCTTTCCGCCCTTTCCCTCACCGGGGAAAGGGCATGGACCGTATTCTGTTGCGCACCCGCTACGAGCGGTGGGAGATCGAGCTGAACGACACCCTGGCCGCCTACAAGCTTTACGGGGCGTTGCCTCTGGAGCGTGAGATCAACGTCTGGGGCGGGGAGCTCTACTTCTCCGTACCCGTGGAGTGCGAGCTGGAGAACGGCAGGAAGATAATGGAGGTGGGCGAGGTGGCCTTCTGGCCGGAGGGGAACGCCTTCTGCGTGTTCTTCGGAAGGACCCCGGCGTCCACCACCTCCCAGCCCGAGGCTTACTCGAAGGTCACCCCGATAGGCCGGGTGCTGGGCGACGTCAGCACCATGAGCGACCTGTCGGACCGCACCAGGGTGACCCTGGAACCGCTGGACTGATCACTCGCTGCCCACGATCTCCAGCCCATCGAACCTCACCGAGGGGATGATGCAGTTGCGGTGCACCGCGACATCGTTGCCTACGGCGCCCACGCGCTTCAGCGCCTGGTAGAAGTTGCCCACCAGCAGACACTGGTCGACGTGCCCGACCACCGAACCGTCGCGGATCAGCTTGGCGCAGCGCACCTCCAACGCGAAGCCGCCGGTGACGCTGTTCACGTCCGGAGCGGCCAGCTTCTCGACGATCACTCCCTCCTTGACGTCCGAGATCATGTCCTCCACGCTCTGGGTCCCGGGTTTCCAGGCCAGGTTGACCGGCATGGTCGCCCCGCCCCTGCGGTATAGGTTCAGAGCGTCCGAGGGGTCCCGGCGGATATAGTTGCCGGTGGCGGCCGCCTTGCCCATCTGGGCGTGGTAGCTGTCGTAGAGCAGCGTCCTCAGGACCCCGCGCTCCACCAAGGGCTTCTCCCTGGTGGGCGTCCCCTCGTCGTCATACCGCCCGGACAGGGCGGAACGGGGGTCCCAGGGCTGGTCCCGGAGGTTGACTAGCTCGTTCCCGACCTCCTTGTTCACCAGCTCCGCCCACGGCGAGCGATGGCGCAGGGCGTTCTCCCCGTCCAGGGAATAGCCCACGGAGGCGAGCAGCATCTCGGCCAGCTCGTCCGGCGGAAGTATGACCGAGCCGGTCATCTTGCCCTTGAAGTGTTCGGCGCCCTGGGCGTTCCTGGCCTTCTGGCGCAGACGGTCTCCCATGGCCTGGGTGTCCAGCCCGGAAAGGCCCGAGGAATAGTAACAATCGCAGCCTTCGCCCGGCTCCGGCCCTTTGGTCATGGAGGTGAAGTGAGCGTAGGCCATGGTGCCCAGCTCCCGGAAGGTGGCGCCGTTGCTGTTGGCCAGGGCCCTTTCCACCAGGGCCACTCGGAGCAGCCCGCGGGGGACCTTGACCTCCTCGCCGGCCGCCCTGACGATCTCCTCCACCTTCTCCTTCAGATATCCGGTGGTGGCCGAGGCCGCGTCCTCCTGCCGGACGTCGACGAAGCCCGCGGGCTGCGAGAATCCGGGGAAGCGCTTGAAATAGGGGTCCGGCCGGGAGAGCTTGGCGAGGGCGACCGCCTTCGCCCCGCACTCCTCCAGGTCCCGGGTGGTGTGGAAGGTGGACGAGGATTGCCCCATCTTGCCGTTCAGCAGCACGCGGACGGAGATCCCCTGGTCCAGCTTCTCCTCCAGGTTCTTGACCCGGTCGTCATCGATATAGGCGGTGAGCGATCTCACCCGTACCAGATAGGACTCCACCTCCTTCGCGCCCTCCTCCAGGACCTTGTGGACCGATTTCTTGGATATCCTTTCGAGGTCCATTCAGTCGCCTCCCAGAACGATCTTGAAACGGCAATGCGGACCGCCCGAGGAAACCGGGACCCAGTCCTCGATGCCCTTGCCGCAGGAGCCCCCGTCCAGCTCCACCTTGTCGCCGACGGCGTCCCCGGTCCTCAAGATCTCCAGGGCGTTGCCGGTGAGGGTGAACGAGCGCAGCAGCTTGGTGACCCTTCCGTTCTCGATCAGGTAACCCCGCAAGGCCTTGGCCTCGAAGCCGCCGCCCACCGGGTCCTCCATGCCGCTGATCATGCGGTCGGTGAGAACGCCGAACTTCACATCGGCGATCATCTCCTCCAGGTTCTGATCGCCCTTCTCGAAGAAGGTGTTGGTCATGCGCACCCAGACCCGGCGGTCGTAGCTCTGCGCCCGCCCATTGCCGGTCGGTTTCACACCCATCTCCGCCGCGGTCTCCAAGGACTGCATGTATCCCTGGTACACCCCGTCCTTGATGATCACTGTCCGGGACGAAGGCGTTCCTTCGTCATCGAAAGGAACGCTCCCCCTCGCCTCGGGCACGGTGCCATCATCGACCATGGTGATGAGCGGCGATCCGACCTGCTTGCCGACCATGTCGGTGAGGAACGAACGCCTCTTCACGATCTCGTCCGCTTCCGAAGCGTGCCCCATCACCTCATGGGCCAGAAGTCCGGATATGGCGGGGTCGGTGATGCAGGTGAGCAATCCCGAGGGGGCCTTCTCGGCGGCGAGCATCTTCAGCGATTCCTTGCCCACCTCCCTGCCGAAGGCCTCCAGATCGGTTTCCCTCACCACCTCGTATCCTAGTCCGCCGCCCTTGATGTCGTAGAAGAACTCGGTGCGCCCGGCCTCGGAGGCCACGGCCTGCACCATGATGGTCGTCCGAACCTCCTCCCAGCTGAGCTGCCGTCCGTGGCTGTTCACCAGGGAGTTCTGGCGGACCTCCTCGCGCAGCACGGAGTTGGTGTTGACTATCCTGGCGTCCACCTTCTGCGCCCGGTCCATATCGAGCACGGCCTGCACCTTCTCCTCCATGGGCACCTGGGAGGGATGGAGCTTGACCTTGGCCTTCAGTTCGACCTTGGCCTCGCCGGTGTCCGGGATGGGCCTGCCCATAGCGTTACCGGCCAGGGCGTTCCTGGCCGCCTTCACCGCCGCCTCCAGGATCACGTCCTTGGACGCGTCCACCGTCGTGGCGTAGCCCCAGGAGCCCTTCTTCCGGGCCCTCAGGCATACCCCTCTTATCCGGTCCTCGGATATTCGCCGGACCGAGGCGTCCACCACCGCAATGCCGTTGGTGGTGATGGTCTGGTACCGGGCGTCGCAGAAGTCCGCTCCCTCCGCCCGCATTCGTTCGACGGCGAGCTGCAGATCGTCCATCATTGGACCACCCTCATCCTCTTGTCCGCGTCAGTGAGCATCTCGTAACCGTCCTCGGTGATCAGAACGTCATCCTCTATGCGCACCCCGCCCTGCCCGCGAATGTAGACCCCCGGTTCGACCGTGAGCACCATCCCCACCTTCAATGGGAAATCGTGATTGGGGGCCATCCGCCCGCCGTCGTGGACGGACAGGCCGAGACCGTGCCCGGTGGAGTGGACCATCAGCCCCTTGAACTCGCTGGCCTCGATGACCGCCCTCGCCGCCGCGTCCACGGCCATTCCGTTCACTCCCGCTCTAATCACCTTCAGGGCGGCCTGCTGAGCCTCGGCGACCACCTGGTACATCCTCCTCTGCCAGTCCTTGGGCTCGCCGAAGAAGAAGGTGCGGGTGATGTCCGAGCAGTATCCCTCCACCTTGCAACCGAAGTCGAATAGCGCGGTGTCCCCCACGCTCAGTGAGATATCCTCCGCCCCATGATGCGGCTCGGCGGAGCTAGCCCCGAAGGAAGCGTTGGTGCCGAAGGCGGCGCCCGAGGCGCCCATCTTGGTCATGCGGTAGTCGAGCTCCGCCGCCGCCTCGTACTCCTTCATCCCCTTGCGGAGGATCGAGGGTATCTCGTCGGCCACCCGGGAGGCTATGGCGCAGGCCTTTCGCATCCTGCCCACCTCCTCCGCGTCCTTGATCAGGCGGGAGGCTTCCAGTCCCCGGCTGACATCGATGAGCTCGGCGTTCGCCGCCAGCCTCTGGACCTCCAGATAGTTGGAGTGCACGATGCCCAGGCCGTTGACGCCGACCTTACGGAACCCCTTCATCAGGCCGGTGGCCACGTCCTTTCGTTCCTGAGAGGTTCGGTAAGTGAGCACCTCGGCCTTGCCGCCGCGGGCGGAGGTCTCCTCCAGGGCCGAGGTGATGATGGTGGAACGACCGTCAGGCGTTATCACGCCCAGACATCCTTCGAAAAGCCCGGCCCGGGTGCCGGTGACGTACGGGAACGCCACGTCCAGAAGCGGTTCCTCGCCGTTCATGATCACGATGGCATCCAGGTCGCTCGGGCAATTGGAGAATATCCACTTAACTCGCTCCTTCATCCCTATCACGAGGCCCGGAAGGGAATTGGCGGTATTTAGGAAATCCCTAGATGCCTATCCAAACGTTGCCGGCGATGCGCCTTATGGCGGCGATGGCGGAGAGGGCCGCCAGATAGCTGGTGGCCGGGTTGGACGGGAAGGGCAGGTTGTCCGTTTCGCAGACGATGTGGCCGAACTCACCCTTGACCTCCAGGCGATGGGTGTTGCAGTCGCACAGGGGGTCGCACACCAGCTTTACCTTGGTCTTGTCCAGCCCAATCCCGATCAGGGATATGGTTGCGGAAACGTTCACATTCTTCGGGAAGTTCTGAACGGCCTCCCTGGCCGGTCCCTCGAAGAGCACGGTCTTCTTCTTGAGCGCGTTGACGTCGATGCCCTTGGATTTCAGGTACTCGTTATCATGGAAGCTCTTAGGCCCCTTGGTGGAGGTGAGCTCCACGCTGTGTATTACGTCGGCGGAGGCGGAATGCAGTCCGTCGGTGCCGCAGATGGCCCCGGACGGCACGTAAAGTCGGCCGCCCTTGCGCTTGGCCACGTTGAAGCACCTCTCCCTCGTGTCATCGTCGGCGAAGGCGCCCACGCTCATCACCAGAACGTCCACTCCCATGCCCAAGACGATGGGCACGTAGTGCTGCACGGCCTCCTGCGAGGCGGCCTCCACCACCAGGTCGACGTTCTTGAGATGGGCCTTGATGCTCTCGTCGGTGGGGGATATGAACTTGGCCTTCTTGCACCGGGCGGCGATCTTCCTCGCCCGGTCCTCGTTCTTGTCGGTTATATAGAATATATCGAACTCTTCCATTTCCTGGATGGCCTCGGCCAGAGTGGTCCCGATGGCCCCGCTACCGATGATGAGGAGTCGCATCGGCGCTTAATCGCCAAACCCTGATATAACCTTGTCCCCCCGCCCCAGCACGCGGTCGGACGCGGGTGGCGGGCGTGATATTTTAAACGGCATCACGCATCACACAGCCATGAAGTACCGCACCCTGGACCACACCGCGGACGTGATGGTGGAGGCCTTCGGCGACTCCCTGGAGGAATGCTTCGCCAACGCCGCCTACGCCCTGACGGACCAGATGGTGGACGCCTCGAAGGTCAAGGCGCGGGAGGAGCGGAAGATAGTGGTGGAGGGCCACGACCACGAGTCGATGCTCTACAACTTCCTGTCGGAGATGCTCTTCGTGTTCGACGTCACGGGGATGGTGTTCTCCAAGTTCTCCGTCACCTTCTCTGGCTGCGAGGTGCACTGCCGGGCCTGGGGGGAGAAGTACGATGCGCGGAGGCACGACCCCAAGAAGGAGATCAAGGCGATAACCTATCACATGATGGCCGTCGACCCGGTGCGGCCTCTGGTCCGGGTCGTTTTCGATATCTAAAGAGGAATAGTTACCTAGATAAGGGGACCTTCCGTTATGCCGACTCGAACGGAGGTGAGCTGAACGGAGTTCGATATCATGGACGAGGCGTTCCCCTTCGAAGGGAAGATCCTGGTCTCCGACCTGCAGGGGCCGGTCACCGCCAACGACAACGCCCGCGAGCTCACCTCGGCCATCGTGGAGAACGGGGACCGGTTCTTCCAGGCCGTCCGGAGGTACGAGAGGGCGCTATCCAGCGTTACGCGCAAGGAGGGGGTCAAGCCCGGCGACACCCTGCGCCTCATACTGCCCTTCCTCAAGGCCTACGGCGCCACGGATTCCTCTTTGTTGCGCTTCTCCAGGGAGAGCATGCGCGTCGTTCCAGGGGCGGACAAGGCCATGCGCTTCGCGCAGGAGCTGATGTCCAGCTTCATCGTGAGCACCAGCTACGAGCATTACATGGGCGCCGCCTGCGACCTGATCGGTTTCCCCTTCGAGAACACCTTCTGCACCCGCCTGAGCATGGACATGCTGGAGATGGAGGACTGGGAGGTGGAGACGCTGCAGAACCTGGCCAGGGAGATCGTGCGGCTGCCGCTCCTGGAGGTTCCGGACGGCGCTAGCGGCGTCAGGGACCTGGGCCCGGACGACCGGCTGGTCCTGCGCCGCCTGGACGAGATCTTCTGGACCGAGATGACCGATCTTTCCTCGTATCAGCTGGTCAGCCAGGTCAACCCGGTGGGCGGGGACGAAAAGGCGACCTCGGTGGTGGAGATATGCAAGCGGATGAGCGTGCCCCTGGAGGACTGCATGTACGTGGGCGACGGGGAAACCGACGCCAGGATATTGCAGGTGGTCAAGAGGAGCGGCGGTCTCGCCGTGGCCTTCAACGGCAATCTCCCGGCATTGAGGGAGGCGGAGGTGGGGGTGGTCTCCGATAACGCCATCGTCACCTCCATATTGGCCGAGCTGTTCTACCGCGGCGGCCGTGACGGAGCGCTGGAGGTCCTGGAGGATTGGTCCCTGGAGGGGCTTCGCGGGAACGGGGGGGTGCATGAATATCTGCTGCGGGAGTTCGCTCGGACCTTCCCCTCAGGGATGCCGACGGTACGACGCCTGGACAAGGGATCGTTACCGTTCATCCACAAGGAGAGCGTCGGCATGCGCGAGGTCGTCCGCGGCTACGCGGACATTTGACCATCTGAATGGTCTCTGTCGCACCGGGGACGATACGTTAAAATACGCTCGGTTGCGTCCCTAGGAACATGTCTTCTCTGCTGGTCAGATTATCGCGGCCCCGCCATCCCCGTGTCGGCCAGGCCATAATCCCCGACCCTGAGATGATGGACTATTTCTTCGAGGAGTACCAGCTGGGG
>JAKPZB010000070.1 GCA_029560215.1 Methanobacteriota archaeon
TCCCTTTCCGTGAGCGAGCGCTCCCAGTCCACCAGGCGCTTCTGCTCCTCCATGGTCACCCGCTTTCCGGTGGCCAGGGCGTCGGCCTGCTCCTCCATGACCTTGATCTTGGCCAGCATCTCCTCCCGGCGGGCGTTGGCCGCCTCGAGAGATTGCCTGACCAGGTTGACCTCCTCGTGCATCTGCTCTTCCATGGCGGCGATCTTCTTGGTCACCTCGCGCATGCTGGCGTCGTGATCGATGGCCTGCTGGAACAGCGTCCGCACCTGCTCTTCCTGCTGCAGGACCTCGCGGTCCCGCCGCTCCAGGTCCACCCGCAGGCGGTGCATCTCCTCCTCCCGGGTGCGCAGCTCTGAGTTCAGCGCCGCCAGGTCCTTCTCCATGCGGGAGGCCGCTTCCTCGCGCGGGACGACCTTGGCCTCGCGGTCCTTCAGCTCCGCGTCCTTGGAAGCCTGGGATTGCTGGACCTGGTCCAGCTGGTCCTCCTTGGCCCGGAGGGTCGATTCCCACTTCTCCAGGTCCTCCTTTCGCCGCTTGATGTCGGCCTCCTGGACCTTTATCTTCTCCTTGAACTCCTCTATGACTTGCCAGATAGGTATTTGCTCGTCAGACATCGCGTCACCTCTTTAACGTCAGGCCAGGGTCGGCCCCAGCACCGTGAGGCCTTTCTCCCCGACCTCCAGAGTGTGCCTTTCCATGCTGTGCTCGCAGGCTCTCATCTTCTCCACCCGCATATAGCGCACCAGTTTGCCGCGGGTGCGGTCCAGGCCCAGCTCTATTATGCCGTCGACCAGGAAGCCCTCGTCGCCCAGCAGTTCGGAGGGGGTGTTCGGCCCTCTCTCCATGACTATGAAACAGGTAAGATTGTAATCCCTCAGGGTCTTGAAGAAATAGAACATCTTTTTCCGTATCCCTTTGACGTCCTCCATCAGGGAATACAGGGCGCCCAGGGAATCCAGGGCGAATACGGTGAACTGGTCGCCGTGCTTCTTCTTGTGATAGCTGATTATCTGGATTATGAAGTCCATGTAATCGGTGGGGGCGTCCACCTCCACTATCTCGTCCAGCTCCCTCAGGTCGGTGAAGTCCGAGATCTCCATCCTGTCGTTGAGCGCGATGTTCAGGCTGCGCATGTTGCGCAGGTGGCTGTCCGCGGTCTCCTCCAAGGTGACGTAGAGGCCGAACTCCCCCGACCTTTCCAGATAGTTCGAGATGACCGAGTAGCAGAAGGAGGTCTTCATGGAGCCCGGGAGACCGATCACCAGAACCACCTTCGGCGCCTCGATGTCGGTTCGGAAGACCTTTTCCAGCCCTGGTATCGAATCGCGCAACAATCTAGCT
>JAKPZB010000072.1 GCA_029560215.1 Methanobacteriota archaeon
TTGATGCGGACCTTGATGGAGTCCTTTTCCTTCTCTAAGAGCTCGATCTCCATGAAATGGACCAATATGGGAGGGGGCTATAAACCTTTTGACATCACTCCACCCGCTTGAGCTGCGCCTGGTACATGGCCAGCAGCTCCTGGCTGGTGGTGGCCTCCCTTCCCTCCTTGTCGTCCCGGAACCGCCCGGTGAACCGGGGGAACCTTATGGCCAGCCCGGAGTCCGGACGCACGGAGCCGAAGGAGCAGGTGTGTATCGGCGATAGAGTGATCTCGGCCCCGCGCACCTCCAGGACCAAGCGGGGCTGGAACCAGAAGTCCGCCTCCATCCTGGAATCGACCAGGTGGTGCTTCTCCGGAACGCGGTCGGGAGCGAGCATCTCCAGCAGCGCGGCCAGGTTGGCGTCGTCGAATCCGGAGCCGAGCTTGGACACGGTCTCGAACCGGTCGGCGTCGGGATCGTAGGTGGCCATGAGCAAAGCGCCGTAGAATCCCTTGCGCTTGCCGCGCCCGGCGAAGGCGCCCACGACGACAAGGTCCACCGTGTCGTTCATCTCGGAACGATATTCTTTCTTGTATTTGATCCACAGGAAGCCGCGGTTGCCGGCGCGATACACGGATCCGTCGGCGATGGACTTGGCCATCAGCCCCTCGCACCCGTCCTTGATGGCCTCCTGGAAGAAGGCCTGGGCCTCCTCCGCCGAGGACAATACTCGGATCTCCGAGAGCGTGACGGAATCGTCCGGCTCCACTATGGACATCAGGGCCTCGCGGCGCTGCAGGAACGGCCGGTCGGTGAGGTCCTCGCCGTTCTTCAGTATGCAGTCGAAGAGGCACAGCTTGACCGGATAGTCCTCGATGGCCTCCTCCACCCCGTACTTGCGGCCCCGGCGGTGGGAGACCTCCTGGAAGGGAAGGAACTCGCCAGTGTTGGTGTCCACCGGAACGCATTCCCCTTCCACTATGGCGCTCTCCGCCCTCATGGTCCGTTTGAGGCCGGCCACCACGTCCGGGAACTGGGAGGTCAGTTCGTCCAGCTTGCGCGAGAACAGTCGCACCTCACCGTTGCAGATGTGCGCCTGCAGCCGGACGCCGTCGTACTTGTACTCGAAGGCGCAGGTCCCGCCCATCTTCTCCAGTATCTCCTCGGGGGAGGACATCCGCTCGGCCAGCATGGCCCGCAGCGGTCGGTTGACCTTCACGTGAATTCCCTTCACGCCCTCCAGTCCGTGCAAAGCCAACTCTTCCGCCACCAGCCCCAGGTCGGAGGAGACGTTGAACGCCCGCTCCACCGCGTCCCGGTCCTCCTTGCTGGCGAAGGCCACCGCCAGGGCGTCCAGCACGGTCATGGAGGAGACGCCCAAGCGCATGCGGCCGGTGATCACCCGCGAGAGGAACTTGGCCTCCGACGAGGAGGCGTTGCTCAGCAGCTTGGACATCAGCTTGATCTTGAGGTCCTGGGAGCCGCCGCCCTCCGAACGGGCTATGGCCTCCAGCGTCTCGTACGTCCTTCTTAACGTCAGCGGCTCCGAGAACAGGGTGGTCTGCTTCTTGTTCTGGAAGGCCTTCTGCGCCACGATACCCGGGTCGCCCTCTTTGAGCATCAGCTCCTGGACGAAGGATTCCCCGGCCCCGGAGGCGAAAGCGATGGCCTTGAGGATCATCTTGTCCGCCATGCCCAGCTTCAGAGGGTTGAAATCGGGGTACAGCTGCCCCTGGGTCAGGTACACCGCCATCCTGATCTCCGAGGGTTCGAAGCGGCGGAAGGCCTCCGCCAGGATGTCGGTCATCTCCAGCCTGGAAGAGGTGGCCTCCAACCTCTCGTAGGTGTCGGCCAGTTCCCGGAACAGCATGCTAATGCGAACGGTTTGCGGCTATTTAATTGCTCAGAAACCGTCCAGGGTGCTCTGCCCCTTCGGCTTGGTCTCCGCGGCGCCGCCCAGCTCGTGCTTCATGGTCTCCAGCCGCCGGCGCATAGACTTCTCCTTGTTGAGCGACGAGTAGTAGTAAGCTTCGTCCCGGGTCCCCCGGGTGATGAATATCACCACCCTCCCGGCGCGGGACCGGCCGGTGCGGCCGCGCCTCTGGATGCTGCGGATCTCCGACGGGACCGGCTCGTAGAAGACCACCAGGTCGGTGCTGGCCACGTCCAGCCCCTCCTCTCCGACGGACGTCGCCACCAGCACGTTGAACTCCCCGTCCCGGAAGCGTTGCAGCACGCCCACCTGCTCCTTCTGGCGCAATCCCTTCTCCCCCTTGCGGTCCGATTGGCCGACCAGCTTGGCCACCTTGGCCCCCTCCACCTTGCCCAGCTTGGTGGCCACCAGGTCGCAGGTGTCCCGGTAGTGGGTGAAGACCAGTATGCGCGATTCCGGATGGCCGGTGAGCTGCCTGGCCACCACGCCCATCACCCGGGAGAGCTTGGGGTGCTCGGCCTTGACCGCCTGCGCCTCGTCGAACAGCCTTTGGAAGTGCTCCGAGGACACGACGTCGCGGGAGGCCTTCGATCCCTCGTCCGAGGACGCCTCGTCCCTCAATCTCTGCAGGTAGGAGCGCAGGGCGGACATCCCCTGCGTCTCCACCAGGTCCAGGGCGTGCTCCACCTTCACCGCCTTGGCCTGGGCGCTGATGGCCTTGTACAGCGTCCGGGTCTTCTCCCCTCCGCGGATGCGCGCCTGCCAGGTGGCGGCCATCTCCAACAGGTATCTCTTGTTCAGCACCCGGTCCTTGTCCACCACCTGGAGGTCCACCAGCTCCCGGATGTACTGCTCGTAGAGCGTCTGAATGGAACGGGACAGGGCCTTCATCTCCGGGGGCAGCTCCACCTCCACCCAGTCCATGCTTATCGATTGGACGTACTTGGCCACGTCCGGGTCCCGTTCCGTCCGGACCTCGATGTCCTTGATAGCGAGGTTGGAGCAGACCTCCTGGATCTTGGCCTTGTCGCTCCCTGGTGAGGCGGTCATTCCGAGTACCAGGCCGTCGTAGTCCTGGTAGGCCTTGGCCACGTCGACGTAGGCGTAGTTGCCCACCGCCCGGTGCGCCTCGTCGAAAATGATTAGGCGGACGTCCTTCAGGTCCAGGCGGCCGTTCTTGAGATCGTTCGACACCACCTGCGGGGTGGAGGCGACGATATCGTTCTCCAGGAAGGTCAGCTCCCTCTCCAGGGGATCGACCTCGCCGGTCATCATGCCGATGCGCTTTCCCTCGATCATGTTCTGCAGGGAGCGGTAATGCTGCTCCACCAGCGGTCTGGTGGGCGCCAGGAAGAGGACCTTTCCCCCCTTGGAATGCAGCACCTGGGCGATGACCATGGCCGCCACCACGGTCTTGCCCAATCCCGTGGGCAGCACCAGTAGCGTGCTGGAGCGGGAGGCGCGCCTGGCCAGCTCGACCTGGTAATCGCGCTGCTGTACGCACTGCCGCTTTATCAGGGGGTGCTCAAAATACACGGTGGGTTATCGTATTGGAAATAATAAAGGAAAAGGGATTGGAGGGGGGTTTAGTGGCAGCCGCCGCCGCAGGACCCGCATCCGCCGGAGGCGTTGGGGTTGTTGACGACCAGGCCGGAGCCGTAGGGGGTCTCCACGAAGTCCACGGTGCAGGCGTCCAGGACCTCCTTGGTCTCCTCGTCGTAGTAAACGGAGAAACCGTCCAGCTTCTGCTCGATGTCTCCTTCCTTGGCGTCCTTCTGGAAGGACATGCCGAACTGGGCGCCGGAGCAGCCCATGCCGGCCAGATAGATCCTGATGCCGAAACCGGACTTGTTGTTCTTGGCGATCAGGTCCACGATGTACTTGGTAGCTTCGTCGGTAACGGTGACCATGTTTACCTTTCTCCTGAGGGTTTCAAAACAACAACCCCTATTTATACAATTGTATGAAAACCTCGCGCTGGAGCATGATATCAGGGCGCATGGCCATCTTCCATTGGGGCGGAGTTTCCTTTCACGAAACGCCACCGCCTCCGCCATCCTTTTTCTAGGGGTTCGCCATATGCAACCGATGCGCTGCCGCTGCATGCAGAGGTCCGACCTTCCCGAGCTGGTCTCCATGAGCCGGGAGAACATGGCCGCCATCATCCTGGCGTCCTGGGGTGAGGAGTGGAAGGACGAGCAGCTGCTGGACCTTCTCCTGGACCAGCGGGTGGAGACCACCGTGCTGGAGGGGGAGAAGGGCATCGAGGCCTATTACTGCGTCGAGGACATCGACGAGTACGTCTTCATATCCTCCTTCCAGGTCCGGCGGGGCTCGCAGGGCAGGGGACTGGGCGGCAGGATGCTGGAGATGATCGAGGAAAGGGCGCGCCGGGATGGCAAGGCCGAGATGGAGCTGTGCGTGCAGTCCACCAACGAGCGGGCCAAGGAGTTCTACTACTACCACGGCTACGACCTGATGTACCGGAACGGCAACAACCTGGTCATGCGCAAGAAGCTGGGCCGATGACAACGTTTTAATCGTTCCCCTCTCATCATCGGTCAGGAAAGAAAATGCCCGTCCGCCCCCTTCTCGCAACGGCGCTGATATTGGTCCTGGCCTCGCTCTGCATGGCACCCTCGCTCCTGGCCACGGAGGCGCCCTCCGGACTGCAGGCCACCGCCGGCGCGGGCTACGTCGATCTGAACTGGCAGGCCGTGGCCGGGGCGGATAAATATTACGTCTACCGGGGCGTCGTGGACGAGATGGAACTCATCGGTAGCGTCTCGGCCAACTTCACCTCCTACCATGACGGCGACGTGGACGAGGGCTCGAACTATCTGTACTACGTTACCGCCTGGGACAACGGCACCCAGAGCGCCCCCGGCAACAGCGTCTCGGTCACCGTTCCCGCGGAAGAGAAGAACAGCATCATCCTCCCGGTGCTGGCGATAGTGATCTCCATCATCGCCCTACAGGTGTGCGTGGTCATGCTGCTATACTTCGCCAAGCTGAAGCTGCAGCTCAAGTGATCAGGAGACCCGTTCTAGAAGGTGGTCCAGGAAAAGCTCGCCGCTTCCCGTGGGGATCCGAGCGCCCGCGGCCTTGGGATGCCCGCCGCCGTCCACCCCGTTCTGGCTGGTGAAGTCCTCCACGAAGCGGCCCAGGTCAACGCTCTCCTGGGTTATTCCGCGCACCGAAACCGAGGAATATCTTCCCCGGGGGTTGATCATCACCGCGTACCCGCAACCGCGGCGGTATGCCACCTCCACCAGGGCGCGGGTGCCGAAGCCGAAGAGCGTCCGGTTGCGGTCCATCTCGTCCATGATGCCCAAGGGGCCGCGCACCTTCAGGCAGCTGTCGACCTTGGCCAGGGCGCGGGGCCAACGCTTCTCGTTGACCACCTGGATGTACCGCCTCTTCACCGAATCCACTTGCGAGGGCCACACGCCCTGGGCCAGAGACTTGGCCGCGGTGTAGCGGAAGCGGTCGTCGTCGATGATCAGCCGCCAGGCGAAGTCCAGCACCATCGATTCCTGGTCCACCCTCTGGCGCCCGTAGCGCCTCATCTCCTCGTCCAGCAACGGCGTGGGCATGTACTCGACCAGATCGGCCACGGCCACCAGTTTCCGCAGGCGCATTTCCGGGTGCAGGTGATGGAACAGCACGTTCGCCGCGCTCACCCCTTCCTTCACCAGGGTGGTGCATTCCACGGCCAGGGAGGAAGGGTGGTGGTCCACCATGATCAGCGATTGGCACGGCCTCCTGGCGTGCACCGCCTCCACCAGGTCGGGCACTGGAGCGATATCGACCAAGTAGATCTGTTCGGAGGCGGTGTCCAGCGAAAGGGCCTTTGCGCCGGCGGTGGGGGAGGTGACGAAGGTGACCTTGGCGGAAGGGAATCGGTTCAGGAAGATGGCGGCGGAAACGATGCCGTCAACGTTGCCTCTGGTTATGATATGCTTGTCGCGGTCATCCCTCGAAAAGCAACCTTGTCCCATCCGGTGAGCATAATGGGACTCCAGACTAGATAAATCTATTGTAAATTATCTA
>JAKPZB010000052.1 GCA_029560215.1 Methanobacteriota archaeon
ACCATTTTGCGGCACCTGTTCCCTCGGTTGAAGAAAGTTTAAGGAAAGGGGTTTGGTCGGCACTCTCAGATCAGCCACTTGTTCAGGATCTCGTCCAGGGTCCCGTCGGAGATCATCTCGGCGACGGCCGCGTCGATGGCCTCCTTGAGCTCCGGCTCGTTCTGGGGTATCAGGATACCGTAGGACTCCAGGGTGTAGATCACGAACGCCACCTTCAGGTCGTAGTTGGTATCATTGGCGTACTTGTTGGCCACTGGGGTGTCCACCACGAACGCGTTGTACTGCCCGTTCTCCACGCCTAGCACGGCGGCGGGAACATCGGCCAGGTCAACCTTCTCGGATGGGTCGAGGTTGTCGTCGACCCACCAAGATCCTGTGGTACCGGTCTGGGTGACTATTTTGGTACCGTTGAGGTCGTCCAGGGTCGCGATGTCGCTGCTGTTCTGCACCAGCACGGCCTGGTTGGCCACGTAGTAGGGTATCGAGAAGTCGTTGATCTCATCGCGCTCTGCGGTGATGGTTATGGACGATATCGCGCAATCCAGTTGCCCGCTCTGAACCGATGCGAACAGAGGGTCGAAGTCCATGGGCTTCCACTGGATGGTAACGTTCAGCTTAGCGGCGACATACTCCATGATCTCGATGTCTATGCCCTCGAGCTTGTCAGTGGTGGTGTTGATGTTCTCGAAGGGCGGGTACGGGACCTGCGTGCCCACCACGATCTTTCCCCGGCTCTGTATGCGGTCCAGGGCGTTGTCGTACTCCTCCTCGGAGTTCAGGAATCCTCCCAAGACGACGACAGCGACGAGGGCCACGACGATCACGACCACCGCGGCGATGATCATCAGGTTCTTCTTGCCGCCCTTCTTCTTGAGGGAGGCCCCGCTGTCGGCGGGTTGACTGGAAACGGTATCGTCTGCCATGATTTGACATGCATTGCATGATTTGATTTAAAACTATTTTCTGATAATAGGGAGAAACAGTACGGTATTGCTATTGTTCGTAATTATTTTTACGAGTATCGTATTAAAACCTCAATTTTGACCATTAAAATACGATTTTCGTGGACCGCGGCCCTCACCTCTCGATGAGCCGGTTCCAGACGTCCACCAGGGCGTCGGCCGAATCCCTCTCCACGTCCTCCTTGACCCATATCAGGAGATTGATCAGTCGATCCGGGTCGGCGGCGGACACGGTCATGGCATCCCCTTTGTTCACCTCGATCAGGCCGGCGGCCGCCAACCGCTTCAGGTGGTAGGACAGGGTGGACTTGGACACCCCCACCAGCCCCAGCAGCTCGGAGAATCCCGCGGAGCCCCGGTCGAGAACGTTCATCAGTATGGCCCGCGAGGTCCGGTTGCGCAGGTGCGATAGCGCCTTCCGGTCGTTGAGGATGAAACCATCGGCGGGAAAGTAACGAAGGTGGTTGCCCTCCGGCTCCGCCCTGATCATCCCCGCCTCGGTGAGCACCCGGAGATGATAAGTCAGCATTCCCACCTGCATCCCCAGCTCCCTCTCCATCTCCCGGAGGTAAGTTCCCGGCCGGGAGCGGACCATCTCGTATATGGTCCTCCGGCTCTCCAGGTCCAGGGCGTCGTCCAACGGTCTCATCCCTTCAGCAGGGCCAGGTAATTGGCGCCGATTATCAGGGTCAGCAGCAGCACCAGGATGTTGGGGACGTACCATGCGCCGTCGCCGTACATCATCCCCAGGAGCACCAGCAGCGACAGGACGAAGAAGCCCAGGAAGGATAACATGACCCACATCATCCGCCTTCCCTGGTTCCGCCGCCAGGCCTGCAGGCTTATCGCCCACATTATCACGCTCAGGCCCAGGAGCACTATCCTCAGGGCCACCTCCCACGCTTCCATGTCCACGAATCCCTCTGAACCGGATAAGCACCTTGTGGTTCAAACTTCGAACGGCCGGGAACGATGTTCGATAGACGTACCAATCAGTTCGATGGGCGTACCAAAACAGTAATGACCTCTCTTCCGGGATTTACGATCAGGTGATAAGAATGCGGACATCAAAGGCCTTGAGCCTGATATTGGGGGGAATGCTCCTCCTCTCGGCCTTCGCCCTGTTCGCCGCGCCGGTCTTGGCCGACGGGGGGAACGGGAACGGCGGAGAGGGGCAGGGCCCCTGGTCCGACGGCGGCGGGGAGAGTCCCGATGACACCGGACCTAACGACGATATGTACCAGAAGGGGATCAACCATTCCCTTATGGGGAAGATGGGCTACGCCTACGGTTACGGCCAGGGAGGCTTCGTCTTCTACACCGTTGATGAAGTGAACGGCACCATCACCGATTACGGCCTGATCACCTCCCAGGGTGAGAAGGTCCTCATAGACAGCATCTCCGTGGAAGGCTTCGTGCCCACGGTCATTGACGTGCACGGTTCCATCGCCAAGCTGATCGAGGGCGGCACCATCGCGGTCATCCACGACAACCCCACCGGGATGTACCACCTGTTCGTGGAGGAGGCGACCAACGTGACCATCGTTCTCTCCGGGGACATGGTGGTGACCGAGAACAAGGTGCTGAACGAGTCCAGCAACCTGACCTACCAGCTGGTGATCTCCGACGGGACTTCTGCCGGCGTCATCGCCTCGGACGATCCGTTCGAGGTGACCGAGAACGGGAGGGTCATCGAATGCGACGTGACCGAGCACCTGATGGTGCGCTTCCTGCCCCAGGTGGCCCACCGCCACCAGTGGATGGAGATGGTCCTGATGCAGGCCGTCCAGGAAGGGCGGGTGGCCGCCGAGGTCACCCTGGTCGGCGATGACCAGGGCGGCATCTACGACACCGTCTCCTACCGTCAGGAGATGAACGTGCAGGTCCAGCAGGTGGTGAAGAACAAGTTCAGGCTGATGGCCCAGGGAGAGAACCCCCAGGGCGCGCTGATGCTCGTGCACACCGAAGCGGGCACCATGGACATGTCCCAGGACCGCCTGCGGGTGCGCCTGAACGATCAGGACATGCGCTACGCGGAAGATCCCCTGGAGCTGATATACGGACAGCCTGAGGACGCCTGCTACACCGTGATCTCCGACGGCGAGGTGCAGCAGATGCTGGTCTATCTGCCGGCCAGCACCCTGGGCGCCATAAGCGTGGAGAGCGTCGATCCCCTGGCCGCGCTGTTCTCTCCGGCCGGCATAACCATCATCGTCGGCGCCATGGCCCTGGTGGCCCTGGCCGGCGTGGTGGCCTTCAGGAAGAGGTGAGCCATCTCTCCCAAACCTCTTCCTTTTTTTATTTCACGTCCTTGGTGCTCTGCACCACCTGCCACACCGCCCGGTCCCCCTTGTCCAGACGGACGTGCACGGAAGCGTAGGCCCGGGCGAAGGCCTCCAGGGACATGGCCCAGGCCATTTTGAGCGGATGGTTGGCGTTGTCCCTGAGGAAGCTGAGGTAGGCGTTGAAAAGATAGCTCTTGTCCCAGGTCGGGATATCGTAATCGAACCAGCGCTTCATGTACCGCTCGCCGATGTTCACCCGGGTGCGCTGCTCGAAGAAGTCCTCCACGTTGGTCGGGCCGCGGTTGTAGATCATGGCCGAAGGCTCGTACCTCACCTGAAGACCCTTCTTCTCCATGTCCCGGCGGATGAGGTCCTCATCGCTTCCCATGCCGGTCGGTATGCGCAGTCCGGTGTTGCGGAAGGCCACGATCTCCCCGACCTTGGGGTGTATCAGCGACAACCGGTGATGCATGTCCCAGAGCATGTGGACGGCGAAGCCCATGAAGGTGTTCTTGTCGTTCACGGGCACGGGATGTCCGCCCACCATGCCCGTGGCCGGGTCCAGGAAATGCTCGGCCATCAGGTCGAAGGTGTCCTCGTTCATGACGTTGTCGGCGTTGGCCAGGAACAGCACCTCGCCCTTGGCCTGCTCTATGAAGGCGTTCACCGCGGAGTTCTTGCCCTCCCTCTTCTCCTGCCGGACCAGACGCACCCGGGGATCGACGTCCCTCGAGTATTCGAGCACCAGCTGGTCGGTGCGGTCGGTGCTGCCGCTGGAGACCACCAGCACCTCCACCAGCTCCTTTCCATTGAGCTTCTGGGAGCTGAGGGAGCGCAGGCACTTGAGTATGTTCTTCTCCTCGTTGTAAGCGCACACCCCGGCCGATATGGTCAGCATCGATAGGAGAAGGGGGAGCACGGATAAATATTGTCAGAAGGCCGGGGGGCGCCGCGGCGGGCTGATTTTTAACCAACAATCTATAAATATGCCTAAAAATTCTTGTGATGAGGATTGGGATGGCGCGGAAGACCTGCGATGATTTGACGGTCATACTCCCCACTTACAACGAGGGGGGTAACATCCAGTCCATGCTGGAGACCCTCGATTCCCTCTATCCCGGGGTGTCCATCATCGTGGCCGACGACAACTCCAAGGACGGGACCCCCGAACTGGTCCGCTCCTTCGCCGCCAAGAATCCCAAGGCCAGGCTCCTCAGCCGCGACCCCAACGACCGCGGGCTCACCGCCAGCATCATGGAAGGGATCGCGGAGACCAGAACGAAATGGTTCGTGGTCATGGACGCCGATTTCCAGCATCCCCCGGAATCCGTCGGAGGCATGTACGACCTCCTGGCGGAAGGCGCGGACATGGCCGTCGGCTGCCGCGAGGACAAGACCAGCCTGAGCTTCAGCCGCATGCTGGCATCCTGGGGCGCCAACGCGCTGGCCAGGTCCTACCTGGCGGTGATGAGGCGGCCCATCACCGAGGACACCATGAGCGGATTCTTCGGCGGGCGCACGGAGATCTGCCAGGAGGTCATCGCCAAGCACGGCCGGAAGTTCGAGCGGTCCGGTTTCAAGGTCCTCTTCGACATACTCAAGTTCCTGCCGCGGAAGACCGTGGTCAAGGAGCTGAATTTCCAGTTCTCCTCCCGGCGCGCCGGGAAGTCCAAATTGTCCTCGGGGGTCATCCTCTCCATCCTCCGCCAGTGCGGACTGGCCGGGAAGATCGCCGCCCTGGGGGTCAATTTCCTTTTCATCAACATGCTGGGCCGGTACATCTCCGCCCTGGTGCTAGGACTGACCTTCACCTTCGCCCTGATGGGCACGTTGAACGTGGCCTACGACGACCACCTGGTGAACTCCACCATCCTGGCGTTCGTGCTGGCCATGGCCTATCTCGTCGTTGCCAACAAGTACCTCTTCAGTCACGGGAAGCGCGACCGCCTCATCACAGGCATGAAGATGGTCTTCACCGGCTTCACTGGGTACCTGATCAGTGTGTTCTTCTTCTACATGCTGTTCTCGACCAGCTATACCATCCACACCTGGCCAATGTTCCTCGGTTTCGGAATAGCCTACCTTTGGAACACTTTGAGCAGCGTCATCCCCGAGAAGTGATCAGGACCTGACCATCCAGACCAGGGCGTGGGCGTATCCCTTGAGGTATTTGGAGAAGGACCCGTGGGACTTCTGCATCTTGATCAGCATGAAGTAGTATGGCAAGAGGATCAGCGTCTGGCCGAGGAAACCGGTGACGAAACGCCCGCCTTTCATGCGCTTGCGGACCACTATAAGCATATTCCGGCCGTAGTAGTACGAACGGTAGGGGGTCATCAGGTTGGTTCCGACCACGCCGGTGGATAGCGACACCTTGTGTTCCGCCGTGGCCTGGGGCACCAGCCATGAACTGAACCCCTTCTCCTTGGCCCGCAGGCAGAGGTCCAGGTCCTCGGCGTATATCTCGAAGTCCTCATCGAACAGACCGACCTCCCGGAACACCTCGGAGCGGACCATCATGGCGCAGCCGGTGATGTAATGGACCTCGCGTTCCTGGTCCCCGCCGTCGTCGCGCCGGTCCATCAGGGGATGGGTGGAGAAGCCCAGTAGGTCGTTGAAATGCCCTCCGTTGAACCACATGAGGTCCGTCCCGTAGTAGAAGATCTTGGGGCCGGCGATCCCCGCGGAGGGTTCCCTTCCGAACAGCTCGAGCAGGTCGCCCACCATGCCCGGATGGGCCAGGGCGTCGTTGTTGATCATGAGCACGTGGGTGGCCCCTTTCTCCAGGGCCAGCCGGATGCCCAGGTTGACGCCTCGGACGTAACCGAGGTTGCTGGGATTCTCGATCACGGTCAGGTCGGGATGCCGCTCCCGGAGAAGGGCGGACGACCCGTCGGTGGAACCGTTGTCGACCACCACCACCTCGGTCCCGGGATTGCCCTGCAGGAGCGAATCGACGCACTCCAAGGTGTCTTTCGCTCGGTTCCAATTCACCGTCACGGCGAATGGCCTGAGGGCCTGGGGCAT
>JAKPZB010000095.1 GCA_029560215.1 Methanobacteriota archaeon
AGGCGGACCGGAAGGTCAGCTCGAAGCGGGCCCCGCCCCGGGGATCGTTTCCGGCGGTTATGTTCCCGCCGTAACGCTGCATGGTCCTCATGACCAGGTAGAGGCCGAGCCCGGTGCCGCGGGATTCGCCGAAGGCCACCCCTTCAAGGAACACCCGGGGCAGGTAATCCTTATTGATGCCGGCGCCGTCGTCCCGGACCGCCAGGACCGTCTGGCCTTTGGAATTGGTTATGATGAACTCCATGCTTTCCGCCTTCCCGTGGCGCTTGGCGTTCCTGGCCAGGTTCTCTATTATGGCCGAGAGCGCGGGATCGGCCAGGACCCTGCCCTCGCCGGCGACGGAATAGGGCATGTCCAGACCTTTCATCACCTTGTCGATTACCTCTCGTAGGTCGGTGGAGGCCATCTCCGTACGGGAGAGCAGGAAGTGGTCGAGCTCCCTCATCTGGGTGATGATGTTCTGCATCCGTTGCAGGGACGCCTGGGCGCGGAGCAGGTCCTTCTCGCGGTTGTTCATCTTGTAGAGGTCCAGCGAGGAGCTGATGACCAATAGTTCGTTGGCGATGTCGTGCCGCAGGATCTTGTTGGCCACGCCCAGGGATTCCGAGAGCTGGGCGAGCCGGTCCTGGGAATCGCGCAGCTCCTTCAGCAGTCGGATGTTGGAGAAGGCGATCTCCAGAGCGTCCGGGATGATCAGAAGCACCGATAGCTTCGCGTCCAGGGAGCGGGGGCTTTCCACCCCGTCGACGCAGAGCATTCCGACCCGGACCCCCTTCTCCTTGATGGCCAGAGCGAAGCCTTTCTTGGATGGAAGCAGCTTGACCATCTGATTGGGAAGAAGGCGCGCCTCGGAGGTCCAGGGACCGCAGTCGCCCAAGGGACGCCCCCCGTCCTCGGGAAGATAGCATATCGCTCCTGGCTGGAACATCCCAGCCACCATGTCCATGACCGCCCGCATGGCGGATTCCCGGTCCTCGCACACCTGCAGGGTGTGCAGAAGGTCCAGCAACTGGGGGCGACTGCGGTCGAGGTCTTGATTATCGTTCATGATAAGCTTGCTGAACTATCCCCTCGGGTTATAAAATCGTTACATGTTCATTTATGCTTTTGATATTCAGGGAACGCGGATGGAAGGGTCCGTTCGGGTTCATCTCATCAGGTCGTTGAGGAGGTCGTGCACTAGCCAAACGTCCATTGGACCTACCAGCCCGTCCTGCTTCTTCGGGCCTTCTGTGCCCAGCGGAAGCCTCTGGCTGACGCCGTTTATCGGCGGGTCGGAACGGATCAGGGAGCGGGTGACGCTCCCCAGCTGGTACTCCTCGAAGAAATAGTCCATCATCTCAGGGTCGGGGATTATGGCCTGGCCGACACGGGGATGGCGGGGCCGCGATAATCTGACCAGCAGAGAAGACATGTTCCTAGGGACGCAACCGAGCGTATTTTA
>JAKPZB010000146.1 GCA_029560215.1 Methanobacteriota archaeon
ACCCGAAGGCATCCCTGGGCGAGGCTTACAAGGCCGTGTTCAACGCGGACAAGGAGCTCTTCGACCGCTACATGAAGGCGTCCACCAACACCGGCGCGTCTGACGAAGAGTAGGGGGGTGACGCATGGCGACTGAAAACAAGAATTTCGTCACCAACCTGGCAGCCGGTGAGGACCTCTATGCATCCGGCTACCGTTACCACGCCATTGCCTTGAACGATGGCAAGCTGGCCGTGAACGGCGAGGAAGCGAGCGGCATCCTTCTCAACAAGCCGAAGTCGGGCGAACATCTGCAGCTCGGCTATGGCGGGGAGATGCCCTTCGCAGCCGGTCAGGCCCTCTCTGCCGGAGACAAGGTCACCGTGACCACGTCCGGGTGGTTCATGAAAGCCGACTCACTCGATTCATCTGATGTCATCGTAGGCGAGGTCAAGGCGAACGTGACATCCGGTTCCCTCGGCACGGGGATCTTCTGGTTCCCGAACGCCGACTATGTGCCCCAGGGATTCACGGCGAACATCGCCGCCAAGGATGCCATCGGGGCCGGGTATGCGGCAGACCTCTTCGCCGGGGCCGTGGCGGCAGCCGGGTATGACGCTGACGCCGTAGCACAGAACACCGTTTCATCCGGCGGCACGACCAATTTCCTCCTGCTTGGAATCGGTGCTGGCAGGGTCGGAGCCCCGACCTCGGCAGGGCAGAACCTCACGGTTACCACGAGCGGGTACTTTACTCCTGCCGTGACATCGGGGGGGATGGTGGTGGCGAAGGCCATCTCTGCCATCGCAAGCGGGACCACCGGGAACATCATGTTCTACGGGCAGGGCGGATACAAGGCCACATCCTGGACCGCCTAACAACGAAAGGAGAATCTGAAACATGGCGATAAAAGGCGATCCCATTCTTGTCACCAGAGAGGCCGGTGCCGATCTGAGCAGCCTCCAGTATTACGTTGTGGCGCTCAACGATGGGGCCAGGGCCATCAATGGTGAAGAGGCTCTCGGGATTCTTCAGAACAAGCCCAAGATCAACGAGTTTGCATCCATCGGGGTCATGGGCGTCATGAAGTACCGGGCAGGCGGGGCCATCTCCATCGGCAACAAGTTGAAGGTGGACTCCAACTCGACCATCATCATCGCATCGTCCGGGTCTCTGGCCGTGGGCCGAGCCCTCAACACGGTTACCAGCGGCGGCATCGGGCAGGGGCTTTTCAACTTTGCCGGGTTCGTAGCTGTGACGAGCGCCATCGGCGCCTCATCGTAACCGCACCACATCACGAACTGAAAGGAGAACACTACTATGGCAGGCGGCGGATTTACCGGACATGATGTCCATATCGATGTCCCCCTCTCCCAGGTGGCCATCGCATACGAACCCAAGGGTTTCATAGCGGACCAGATCGCCCCGATGGTAACCGTCAACAAGCAGTCTGACGGCTATTACATCTGGGACATTGCGGATGCATACCGCATCGAGGATTCCAAACGGGCACCGGGCGCCGAGGCGAACGTGATCGAGCGGAGCGTCTCAAGCTCGACCTACTTTGCCAAGAACTACGCCCTGAAGGACCGCATCCCCTACGAGGACATAAAGAATGCGGATGCGGGTTTCGTCTTCACCGAGAGGACAGCACGGGCGAACTTCATCAAGTCCAAGCTGTATCTCGATTGGGAGCGCAGGGTTGCCCTCATGGTCACATCCGGTTCCAACTGCGGGTCTTACGACTCCGTTGATTCCGGCTGGACCGAGCGGAGACAGAACTACTCGAACCCCATCGGCGTGATCAACACGGCGATCCTGAACGTGGAAGGGTCCTCCGGCATAAGGCCGAACTCCATCATCTTCGGGCGCTACGCCTGGTATCTCTTCAGGCAGCACCAGGAAGTGATCGACCGCCTCTATGGCACCGCTGGCGCACCTTCCGGCGGCAGGGTCGTGACTACCCAGGGGGTCAAGGATCTCTTCGAAGTCGACAAAGTTCTGGTCGGCGGGGCCTACTACAACTCCGCAGACGAGGGCCAGGCGGCAACCCTCACCAGGATCTGGAACGATCAGGTTCTGGTTTATTACGCACCGGCGGCACCGAGTAAGGAAGAGCCCTCCTTCATGTACAGCTTCAGGTGGAACGCAGTTCCCGGCATGTCCATGGCGGCGGAGGTGTTCGACCTTCCGAGGAACAAGGCGGAAGAGGTTCAGCTCGGGTACTACCAGGACGAGAAGATCACGGCGAAGACGC
>JAKPZB010000153.1 GCA_029560215.1 Methanobacteriota archaeon
CTTGAACGAGCGCAGCACCAGAGCGGCGTTCTCGTGGGACATGGCCAGGTCTATCTTGGCCGACACGATGTCGCCTGGATACGCTTCCTTCCCGCTGGCCTTCGATAGCACCTTCTGGGCGAAGGTCATGGCTGCCATGGCTCTCCAATACGATTGGCATATATTCGTTTTTAGGGGATATGTGCCGACCTTCTAGGGGATACCGATAAATCCTGCCAGTCCGTTCGAAGTGCATTCATATGAAGATCACGGTTTACGGCGGGGCGGGAGTGGTTGGTGGAAACAAGATACACGTTGACCTGAGGGACCGCGGCGCCTTCCTGGACTTCGGGGAGCCCTTCGACGTCAACAACCTCTACTGCTCGGAGTTCGTGAACCCCCGTACCGGCCGGGGCCTTCGCGATTACATCAGGCTGGGAATGCTCCCACCTCTGGACTGCTACCGGTCCGACCTCTATCCGGTCGACCTTCCAGCGGCAGACATGCCCCCGGTCCAGGTGGACGCGCTGTTCCTGTCCCACGCCCACCAGGACCATTTCGGGCACGCCGGCTTCCTTCGCGAGGACATCCCGATCATCGCCAGCCCCATGACCTACGCCATCCTGCGCGCTTCCAGCGAGCTCGGGCGTTCCGACATGGCCACCGACATCTTCGACCATGTGGTCCGCGAGCCCAAGAAAGGGGAGCCGCGCGTCCTGGTCGCCACGAAGGGCAAGGAGAAGGGCGTTCGCGGACGCCGCTGGGTGCTGACCGGCAAGGTCATTGAGGACGAGCCAGATTGGAGAAGGGGGGACCTGTGCGAGGTTACCGAGGGCTCAGGCCAGCTGAACGGTCTGGAGTATCGGGCCTTCCCGGTGGACCATTCCATCTACGGCGCAACGGCCTTCGCCCTGCGCCGGGGAGAGGGCGAATGGGTGATCTATTCCGGGGACCTCAGGATGCATGGGGCCCATGGCGAGGACACCGCCCGCTTCGCCGAGGAGGCGGGCAAACTATCTCCGAAGGTCCTGATCGTCGAGGGGACCAGGATCGGACGCCCGACGCCGGAGCGGGAGATCACCGAGGACATCGTTCACCAGAACTGCCTGGCGGCGGTGGAGGAAGGAACGGGACTGACCATCGCCGACTTCTCGGCCAGGAACTACGAGCGCCTGGACACCTTCATCGACATCGCCAGGCGGACGGGGAGGCGCATGGTGGTCACCTACAAGGACGTGGCGCTGCTGCGGAGCGTAGCCAAGGCGGACGGCAACGTGCGAAAGGACTCGCTTTGGGTGTACCGGTCGCTCTCCGACAAGGACTGGGACCAGGTGGAGAAGCTGAAGGAGGAGGGCTGGCAGGTGGCGGACCCGGACGACGTGGCCAGGGAGCCGGAGGAGCACATGCTATGCCTCTCGTTCTGGGACATGACCAAGCTGCTGGACCTGGATTGGAAAGGCGGAACCTACGTCTACTCCAACAGCATGGCCTACGATCTGCGCCAGACGGACAACCTGCAGAAGCTGATGAACTGGATCGACCTCATGGGGTTCGAGTGCCGCGGCCTGTCCAAGACGGACGGGATGCTGGACTTCGAGGAGGGGTTCCACAGCTCCGGGCACC
The DNA here is from genome assembly GCA_029560215.1 of Methanobacteriota archaeon. GTDB lineage: Archaea > Thermoplasmatota > Thermoplasmata > Methanomassiliicoccales > UBA472 > UBA472. The sequence goes on from JAKPZB010000153.1 coordinate 1,603, forward strand.
TGGCCGTCAAGGACCTCTGGAAGGTCGTGAAGAGGATATCCCCGGAGGTGGTGGTCCCGGTGCATTGCGCGCTGCCTGAGCTGTTCGCCGAACATTGCCCGGTGCGCACGGTACTGCCTGAGAAAGGGAAGGTCATGGACCTGGGTTGACGTGTCTCTCGACGAACGCGTCCACGTCGAACTTGCGGTACGCCCCGTTCAAATTCATATAGCGCACCTTGCCGGATATCTTGCGCTCGGTCCAGGCCCGGTCGTGCACCCCTCCGATGCTCCAGGCCGCCCCGACATAGCCGTTCGGGTCCCGGCCGTCCATCTCATAGCGGTGGTTGAGCGAGTTGACGATGCGCAGAGCGTAGGCCGGCGCCTCGGTCCACTCCAGCACCTTCTTGGCCCAGTACATGCGCAGCCAGCCGTGCATCCTTCCTTCGGTCATCATCTGGACCTGGGCGGCGTTCCACAGGTGGTCATGGGTTTTCGCCTTATCCAGCTCCTCCTCGGTGTAGACGTGTTCCCGTTTATCGCCAGAATGATCGCGCAAGGTGGCCCGGGCACAGGCGTGGTACAGGGCCCAATTATCCTCGACCCTCAGGTCCCTGCTCATCCAGTAAACCACCGGACCTTTGCCTTCGCTACCGCGCAGGGTCCGCCATCGGTTCTGGTGGCCGGGGACTGCCTCTAGCATCCTCTGGTGACAAGGCGTTGTAAATCCTTAATGCATCTTCAGACCGTGCCACAAGGCCACCTTGCCGAGCTGGCGATAGGGCCGGTCCCTTACCAGAACGATCAGGGAGATGACCGTCCCCGTGGCTAGAGGTATGGGGTTCCACCAGGCCAGGGAGAGCGATATCCCTATGGCCAGAGAACCAATGGCCAATGGGACGTATACCAACAGGTGGCTGCGATGAAGAGCGCGTAGCTTTTGTTCCAGTCCTGACGGCCTCCTTAGATCGGTGATCGCGGCAGCCACCGCCGCTGACCGGAAGGAGGCCTGGGCCATTATCTGGTGGATGTCCTTTTCGGGCCTGGTGAGCTTGAGCGACCTGGACACGAACTCCGGGGATGACAGGTACTTCCTGAAGCCCCTCTCGATGGCCTCGGCGGGAACTTCTAGTTCGGCCAGGGCCTCCTCCCGGCGATCGTGCGACATGCCTAGGAACCCCTTGGAGGTCGATTTGTCCTGGATGTAATGCAAGGCCATTCCCAGGTGACGATATCCAAGATAGCTGTTGTTCCTCAGGAACGACCTCCTGGCCATCCACACGTGGAGCATGACCACCCTGCGGCTCGGATGATGATGGCTCACACGGTACGAATAACCGGGTCCGGTCACCCTTTCCTTGTGGCGGTCCGGCTCCACGATCCCCTCCAGAAAGGCCTTGCGCTCCCCTGGCGGCAGCTCCAGCGCGTCGGCGATGGCCTTGCCGATGGAGATGTGGGAACGCCATTTCATATGTTAACGATGATGCCAGAACCATTATTTAATAATAAAAAATAAATGGAAAGGACGCCAGGACATTCCGTCCTGGCATGGTAAAAGATCGGTGAAGGTCAGAAGATTTTACTTCTTCTTCTTGGGCTCCGCCTTCTTCTCCGGTTTCTTTGCCATCGGTAAACCACCTCCGATCCCCGCTGGGACTGGGGATTTTGATTCACTTGAAGTATATAAGTACTTTTTGAGTCCCAGACTCCAATTATGGGTGTTAAATTATTATTTGTCTAATATCAAACTTTTACGCCGTTAAGGAATTCACCTCCGCGCGAGAGGGTTCGACGATTGTTCATCGTCCGAGGCGAATTGGTGGTTCGAATGCCAGTTATCGTAGTAAAATATCGTCATTCGTCGTTCCTATGGGTTCGGGCATCGTTTTTTATCGCAACGCTTATAAAACAAAATCCCTCTGATGCTCCGCCAAGGCAGGTAAAGTTCGGGAGAGTAATACACACGCTCGAGACGCTAGCCGTAGTGGGGGAGGTGCCCCTGCGCATCGCCGTTCTGGTATCTTCATACGCATTCCTTGGCGGGGCGATAAAATACATCGACCAGGCCTATGACGAGAACATAGGCTCCATAAGGATAGCCAAGCTCCTGGCAGTGCTTTCCGGCCTGCTCATGGGAGGGGTCATGGTCCTAGACGGCGGATTCTCCACCGCCTTCTTCCTGGCCATGCTCATCAGCCTGGTGGTGATCAAGAAGATCGACAACTGGAGCTTCCTGACCGGGACCCTGATCGGCCTGGTCACCTTCCTGATCGCCGGGTTCATCTGGGGAATGGACGTGATGCTCCTGCCGCTGGCCGTGTTCCTCATCGCCGGCGCGGTGGACGAGCTGGCCGACGGTTTCGCCCACGGCCGCGATCTGGGGAGGGCGATGGAATACTTCCTGCACTACCGACCCTTCATCGACTTCGCCCTGGTTATCCTGATCGTGGTGGTCCCGTTCGACTGGATATATCTGGCCCCGTACTTCGCCTTCACCTTCAGCTATCTGCTGATCGGTATGCTGGACGAGGGGCAGGTCACCCAGTCCGTGCGCGGAATACTCCGCAAGGCCAGCCAGCTCCGCCCATGATCCCTCGCTAGGATTATATCCTGCGGGAGGCCATCCTTATTGCGATGGACCAGGATGACAAGGAGTCGGTGCTGAGGGAGCTGCGGACCATCCCGGTGGTGGGGGAGAAGGTGGCCGAACCGCTGTATAGGCTGGGCATCCGGTCCGTCAAGGAGCTGGTCGGCAGGTCCCCGGAGGACATGTACGGGGAGCTGCGGACGATGAAGGGGTTCTACGTGGAGCCATGCATGCTGAACCAGCTCAAGGTGGCGGTCAGCATAGCCGCCAAGATGAAGTGATCCGCGACGCCCGGTGGGAACCTAAATTATAAGTTTTTTCGGAGCATCCCTCCAGCGATGCAGAGGCGCTACTTCGTGGCCAAGATGCCGGACGAGCCCGGGGCGCTGCACAAGGCGGCGGAGATCGTCAAACGGCACGGAGGGAACATCGACCGTATCCAGTATGACAAGCGGATCGACCCTTACACGGTGTTCTTCGAGGCCCGGTGCAGTGAGGAGGATTATCAATCCATGCGCTCCGAGCTGCAGGCCATCGGCTACCTCCAGGGCAAGCTGGAGGTTCCCAGTTTCTTAAAG
>JAKPZB010000120.1 GCA_029560215.1 Methanobacteriota archaeon
ACGGCAAGGACCTGGTGCTGGCGGTGGCCGACCCGCCCATGACCCGCGGCCACCTGGGCCCGGGCAACCAGGCCCTGATGTTCCTGGCCGAATCGTCTTCCGACCTGGTCTCCCAGGGCAACCCCAACGAGGTGCTGCAGAGCGAGCTGGACAACCTGCTTCGCCGGGAAGGCCTGGATTTCGCGGTCATGCGCCTGCTGGGCTGGGACGGCCGGCCCCAGCTTTTCTGCTCGGGCATAGATTTCAAGCAGGCCCGGGAGCTGTTCGAGACCCAGATCGGCGATTCCACGTTGGCGGTGAAGATGGCCAAGGGGGAGAGCTGCACCTGCTCGGCGCTGAACGCCGACTGCTGCCAAGCCACCAGCGATCTGGGCTTCCAGTCATTGGTATGCTTGCCGCTGCGCTTCCGCGGCGATTACGTCGGCGCCGGGCTGTTCGGCAAGAAGGCGCCCATCGAGGACCTGGAGACCCGAAAGCTCACCCTGCAGGTATTCTCCAACCAGATGGCCATAATCTACTTCTACTCCCTGCTCAACCAGCATTACCTGCGGGTCGGCTCGGAGTTCCAGACCTTGTTCGAGATCTCCCGGCTGGTGTCCAGCACCCTGGATTACCGCGAGGTCCTGGACATCATCCTCTCCAAGTCCAAGGAGCTGGTGGAAAGCGACAACTGCATCATCTACGGCTTCGACCGCGGCGGCACCAGGCTGGTCCCACTGACCTACCTGAGCAAGTACGAGGTGGACCCGGAGGCCTTGACCATCAACGTCGGCGAGGGCATCACCGGCGACGTCGCCCGTACCGGGAAGGGGGAACTGGTGGAGAGGGCCGACCTGGACGAGAGGGCCAAGCAGGTGGACGGGACCCCGGAGGAGCCGTCCTCGCTCATCAGCGTGCCCCTCAAGATCGGGGACGAGATGCTGGGCGTGATGACCCTGGAGAAGGTTCCGGGGAAGCCCTTCACCCAAGACGAGTACCGGCTCATGGAGCTGTACTCCCTGCACGCCGCCATGGCCCTCAAGAACTCCGGGCGCTTCCAGGACATCAAGTCCAAGGTTTCGGCGCAGAAGATCTACAACATCCTGCTGACGCACGACGTGGCCAATTACAACGTGCCGATACACGGCTTCCTGGAGATGCTGATCAAGGACCCCAAGCTGGACGAGAGGCAGCGCCGCTACGTGAAGAGCGCTTTGGCGCAGTCCCAGAACATCTCCAACCTGATCTCCGACGTGCGCAAGCTGTGGAACATCCTGGAATCGGACTCCTCCGCCGAGCTGATGCCGGTGGACATCATCCCCCTGCTGCACGACATCGTCAGGGAGATCAAGACCTCCTATCTGTTCTCGGACATACCGCTGGAGCTGCAGTACCCGGAGGGCGCCGCCCTGGTCATGGCCGATCCGCTGGTGAGGGACATCTTCTACAACGTCATCAGCAACTCCGCCAAGTACGGGGAGATGAAGAAGGTGGACGTCATCGTGCGGCCGGACCACATCGGGGACGCGGAATACTGGAGGATCGAGGTGCGGGACCAGGGGAAGGGGATCCCCGAGGAACGCAAGCCGCAGCTCTTCCAGAGGTTCGAGAACCTGGACACCGGCATGGCCGCGGAAAGCCACGGCCTCGGGCTGTCGGTGGTCAAGGCGCTCGTCGACCGCTACCAGGGCAAGGTGTGGGTGGAGGACCGCATCAAGGGCGATCACGGCAAGGGCTCGATATTTGTTATAATGCTTCCCAAGGCGCGATAATGATAAATATCCAGTAAAATTAAACAGGATGAGGTTGGAACGATGGGCAGAATAGCCAGGCTCGCCGTGCTGATGGTGGAGGACAATCAGGACCACACCGAGCTCTGCCGGGAGCACCTTTCCCCGGAGGAGTTCGAGCTTTTCGTGGCCCGCACCGGCTCCGAGGCCCTGGCCATGTCCAAGAAACGCCCTTACGACGTCATCCTTCTGGATTACCTTCTGCCGGACACCAACGGCATGGACCTCCTTCCGCGCATCAAGGAGTTCCAGCCCAACTCCCTCATACTGTTCGTGAGCGCGGTGGACGACCCCGACCTCAGTTACCAGGCCCTCCGGGCCGGAGCCTCCGATTACGTGATCAAGGGCTTCGGCTACTTCAAGAACCTGAGGGACCGCATCCGCGAGGCGCTTGAGGAATGACCCTTGTGGTCGGCCTGAACGGCTCCCCGCGGCGGAACGGCAATTCCGCGACGCTGCTGGACCAGGCGCTGCGCGCCGCCGAGGCGTCCGGGGCGCAAGCGGTCCGCTTGGACCTGGCCTTCATGGACATATCGCCGTGCAAGGCCTGCGAGGACTGCTTCGCCGACGGGGAGTGCGTCATCCGCGACGACATGGACAGGGTTTACCAATTACTGGAGGAGGCCGACGCGGTCATCGTGGCCTCGCCCATCTACTTCTCGGGCATGAGCAGTTGCGCCAAGCTCGCCGTGGACCGCTGCCAGGCGCTGTGGGCGCGGCGTAAGGTCCTCAAAAGACCGAGGAAGCCCGGGGCCGGGGCGATAATTCTGACCGCCGCCCAGCCCAACGCCAAGTTCGACAACGCCGTGTCGGAGCTGAGGGCCTTCCTCATTGGCATCGGGATAGAACCGGGGGAAGTGCTCAAGGTGGCCGGGGCGGACAGCTCCTCGTACGCCGCCAATCATCCGGGGGTCCTGGCGCAGGCCCGTGAGCTGGGAAGCCGTCTCCTCAGTTCCCTCTCCGGTCCATGATCCGCAGTCGGCGGCGCATCCACAGGAACATGCCTATGGCCAGCACGGAAGCGGATATCAGCCCGATGAGCGGTAGGGCCTCGTGGTCCCAGACCACGCTGGCCACCCCGAAGCCGTTGAACAGCCCGTGCAGCACCACCGCCGCCAGGTAATAGGGGAGATAGCTGGCGCGCCTCCCCCTCGCCCCGTCCAAATATCTGCGCGCTATCCCGTATCCCAGCACCGCGGAGGCGGAGGCGTGCAGCAGCGTGGAGGCCACCGCCCGGGTGAGCGCGGTGACCAGGAAGACCTCATAGCCTTCAATAAGGGCTGAGCTGTTGTAGGAGATGTTCTCCATGGCCGCGAAGCCCAGTCCGGCCGCCGCCCCGTAGATGAAGCCGTCCTCCGGCTCCCGCACCTTGTTGCGGACGGTCATCACCCCCCAGCCCTTGGTCCATTCCTCGACGAGCGGAGCTATCACCACGGCCAGTATCACGATCTCCAGGGTGGGGTCGTACGGCTCGTAGGACCAGAAGCCCCCGGAGAATATGGAGCCGGAGGCGTAGAGCACGCTGATGGCCACGCTCTCCAGGAACACCGCGGCGATGATGGAGATGATCGCCCCGAAAAGGTAGACGGAGAGGACGTGCATCCACCGTTCCCGGTTGTAGCGTTCGGAGTTCCGTATCCACACCAGGTAGATGAGCGACGGCACCACCGCCGCCAGGATGACCACCGCCAGCTCCCAGACCTCCATTCTTGCCCCCTGAGCGGCCAAGGCGGTTATGGCCATATCAATGTGTTGCCTTCTTTATCCGTCAATGCCGAACCCGCGGGGGCTCTCCCTCTTCACCGGGACCGGCAACGGCTCGTTCTCGACCGGGGCCGCCTGGGTGGCGATGAGGTCCCGCAGCACCGGGGTGTAGGGATCGAGGAGACCGCCGACCGCGCCCTTCTTTCTGAGATCGGGAAGGTGCGTCTCCCGGACGCCCCCGCCGAACAGGATCTCCATCCCGGAGGATATCGCCGTTTCGGCCAGCTCGACGTCGTAACCGTCCCGGCCGCCCAGGCGCCGCAGGTCCAGCACCGCCGCCCTCTCGAAACCGAGGTCGGAGAGAAGCGACAGCGAGCCGGAGAGGTCGGTCGGCAGCCGCTTAGCGGACCACCGCACCTTGCCGTCGAAGTACAGCAGCGGAACGCTCATGTCCGACAGCTCGATGATCTCCTGCAGCAGTCCCTCGGAGGAGCAGGTCAAGCTGCCCAGCAGCACGTGCTGCGAGCCGAGCGTGAAAGCGTCGAAGAGGTCCTGGACCTCCCTGACCCCCATCTCCAGCCATATCGCGTACTTGCGCTTCATCAGCGCCTTGAGCGCCTCGAAGTTGGGCCGGGCGTGCTGCATGCCCGCCAGGTCCATCAATAGAACGTCCTCCGCCCCGTAGCGCTTGGAGCCGACCGCCCTCCAGTAGTCGGCGAAGGGCACCCCGCCCTCCTTCACGTTCCAGCCGTCGCGCCACTCCACCTCCACCACCTTGGCCACCTGGACCACCGGAATGTCCAGCAGGGGCAGGTTGAACAGTGACCAGGTGTCCACCGGCACGATGGGGATGTGCAGGAAGTCCTTCCCGGCGGTCTGCGCCTGCGCCACGAAATCCTGCCGCTCCTCCTCGCCCTCAAAGCCCAATGGCACCAGCTCGCGTCCGCAGTCCAGGCAGACGTAGGAGCCGTCCTTGTTGTCCATCCCGGCCATGGGGCCGCCCACCAGGACCTTGGGCACGATGCGGCGGGAACCGCAGTGCTGGCAGCCCACCACCTCTTCGTCCATGTCACTCCGGGAAGAGGAAGCTCTCCATCTCCTTGAGCGTCTCCTGCGCGTAGTAGTTCCCCTCCAGGTCCACCCGGTTCCTCATGCCGGGGGCGATGAAAGTCCTCGCCTCCTCAAAGCCCAGGTCAAGGCGCAGGAGCTTGTCGAAGCGGCCGTGCATGTATCCGTAGACCATGTGCCCATCGCTGAGGCCGCAGGTGAACAGCGCCGCGGCCCTTTTCCCGGGGAGGAGGCGCTTCTTGGCCATCAGGTAATAGAGCCGGTCCACGAAGCATTTGGCCATCCCGGTCTCCATGCCCATGTAGATGGGGGAGCCGATGACCAGCACGTCCGATGACTGAATTAGCGAATAGGCCTCGGTCATGTCGTCATCCTTGCCGCAGCGGTCCTCGGTGTCGCAACGATAGCATCCGTCGCAGTCCTGGACCTCCTTGTCCGCGATCTCGAAGTAGGTGACCTCCGCGCCGCGCTCCTTGGCCTTCCTGGCCAGGATCTTCATCATGGTCCCGGTGTTCCCGTCCGGCCGGGGGCTTCCGTTGACGAACACGATCTTCATGCTAGCCTCCCGGGTGCATGGCCGATTATGGACATAATCCTTACCTATTGCTGGTCCCCGGTCAAAGTATTTGTTTCACAGTAACCATAACCAATCATGCATCGGGTGATGGTGGTCGGCGCCTCGGGATTGCTCGGGCAGCACATGATGAGCGCCGGCAACGAGCTGGGGTTGGCCATGACCGGGACCTATAACACGGTCAAGGAGGGGATCCCGGGGGCCATCCAGATGGAAATAACCGACCCAGATTCGGTGTCCCGGGGGCTGGAGGCGGCCTGCCCGGAGCTGGTGGTGCTCTGCGCGGCCATGACCAACGTGGACCAGTGCGAACGGGAGCCGGACGCAGCTTACAAGGTGAACATGGAGGGGACGTTGAACGTCGCCGCGGAATGCCGCTCCTCCGGGGCCAAGCTGGTCTACATCTCCACAGATTACGTCTTCAACGGTCTCAAGGGCATGAGGTACCACGAGTTCGAGCCGGTCGATCCTCTGAGCATATACGCCAAGAGCAAGCTGGAAGGGGAACGGGTGACCTTGGACGCGGGGAGGGGCAACCTGGTCTGCCGGGTCTCCGTGGTCTACGGCTGGAATCGGGTGAGCGGCAAGAGCAACTTCGTGACCTGGATCGTGGATTCGCTGCGGAACGGGAGGGAGGTCCGCCTGTATGACGACCAGTACGTATCGCCGACCTATGCGCCTTCGGCGGCCCGGGACATCCTGGAGCTCGGCCTGGGCAAGCTGAAAGGCGTTTGCCACACCAGCGGGCCGGACTGCCTGAGCCGCTACGAGATCGGAACGATGGTCGCCGAGGTCTTCGGCCTGGACGCGTCACTTTTAAAAGCGGTCAGCACGGCGGAGATGCCGCTGCTGGCCAAGAGACCGGCGGTCTCCTGCCTGGGCGTCGATCTGGCCGAATCGGAGCTGGGGCGGCCGATGACCGGCCTGCGCCAGGGCCTGGAGCTGATGAAGGCGAGCGAGTGATCACTTGTCAATGAGGGCCAGGCACTCCTGCACCTTTTCGGAAGCCGGTCCCTCCCCGGACTCGTCCTCCAGGAGCTGGTAGTACACCAGTGCCAGGCGGTAATTGCCCATCTCGAAGTGCTGCTCCGCCTTGAGGGCGGCGGTGGCCTCCGCCTGCTCCTTCCCCATCGGCATCAGGAAATTGAAGATGGCGATCTCCGCCTCCTGGTCCTGATGGAAGGTCTCCTGCAGGAACGTGAGCACCCGGACCAGGTCGGAGAATTTGCGTTCTCGCATCATCCGCTTCCTGGCCTCGTACATGATGCTGAGGATGCGCCGGCGATTGAGCCCCAGTCCCAAATTGTCCAGGAAGATGTCCGCGTAATTGTCGATGATGTAGAGCGCCTGCTCCTCCACCTCCATATCGTCGAAGTTCACCTTGGCGCTCATGGTCTCCCCTCGCGGCACGGAATGCCAGCTGTAGCCCATCGCTCTCCCGTCAATTGAACGTTTCCATGCCGCACCCTCCTTTTCAGCGCGAAGGACGCAAGCCTAATATCCGTAGAGCGGCCATTTCCAGGAAAGTGATCCAATGAAGAAGACCATAGAGAATTTGGCCAAGGCCTTCGTCGGCGAGAGCCAGGCCCGCAACCGCTACACCTGGTACGCCAAGACCGCCAAGGCCGAGGGCTACGAACAGATTTCCGCGATTTTCCTGGAGACCGCCGAACAGGAGAGGTCCCACGCCAGCTCCCTGTGGAAGTTGATACAGGGTCTGAAGAAGAAGGAGGGCCTGGACTTCGAGGCGCTTTCGTTCGAAGCCGAATTCCCGGCCGTGCAGGGCTGCACCGCCGACAACCTCAAGGCGGCCATCGCCGGGGAGAACCACGAGACCGAATGCATGTACCCGGAGTTCGCCAACGTCGCCGAGAAGGAGGGCTACGCGGACATCGCATCGCGCCTGAGGGCCATCGGAAGGGCGGAGAAGCACCACGAGACCAAGTACCAGAAGCTGCTGGCCCTGGTGGAATCGGGCACCGTCTTCAAGGAGAAGAAGAAGACCAAGTGGGTGTGCCGGGAGTGCGGCTACGAGCACGAGGGAACGGAGCCTCCGGAGAAGTGCCCGTCCTGCGAGCATCCCCGCTCCTACTTCCAGCGCCGCTGCGTGGACCTTTGAAATTTCAAGGCCCCGGGCCTTCTAGATTACGAAGGTTCCGGGGAAATCTATTTAGCAATAGAGCATGACATTTCTCCCCTCGTAGTTCTGTCTGGAGGATCATCGGATGAGCAAGGGTTCGCAGAGAATGGGCATCTACGTCTGCCGCTGCGGCGGCAATATCGACAACAGCCTGGACACCGACAAGCTGCACGAGGCGGCCGAGGGCATGACCAAGGTGGCCCACACCGCGGTGGTGGACTTCGCCTGCTCCCCGGCCACGCGAGAGCGCATCGCCAAGGAGGTGAAGGAGCACGACATCGACCGGGTGCTCATCGCCGCCTGCTCCCCCAAGCTGTACCTGAAGGAGTTCCAGCAGACCCTGGAGGAGGCCGACCGGAAAGGCTGCATGCTGGAGCTGTGCAACATCCGGGAGCAGTGCGCCTGGATACATTTCAACGACCGCGAGGCGGCGACGAACAAGGCGGAGGACATGCTGCGCATGTCCCACGAGCGTCTGCTGAACCAGTCGGCGACGGAGAAGGCCAACGTTTCCCAGGTGAACAAGTTCCGCTGCACCGGTTGCGGCATCTGCGAATCGGTATGCAACTTCAACGCCATCCATCTCGCTCCGGACAAGGACTACAACGATCACAAGAAGGCCAATGTGAACATCAACGCCTGCGAGGGCTGCGGGGCCTGCGTGGCCGCGTGCCCGACCGCCGCTCTGGACCAGACCTGCTTCTCCAACGTGCAAATGGTCTCGCAGATCGAGACCTTCCTGAAGGACTCCAAGATGGGCTTCCCCAAGGTGGTGGTGTTCTCCTGCCACTGGTGCTCCTACACCGCCGCGGACGTGGCCGGGCTCAAGCGCATGGCCATGGACCCTCACTTCTGCGTGTTGCGCACCATGTGCTCCGCCCGGGTCGACCCGGAATGGGTGCTGAAGGCGCTATCCAAAGGGGCGGACGGCGTGCTGGTGCTGGCCGGGCACCCCGGCCGCTGCCACTACGAGATAGGCAACCTGCGCACCCGCAAGAGGATGACCCTGCTGCACACCTACCTGGAGCAGATGGGCTTCCACCCCGACCGCTTCCGCATCGATTACGTGGATTCGGAGGAGGTCGACGGCTACGTGAAGGCGGTGAACGATTACGTCCAGAAGGTCAGGGAGATCGGCCCCAATCCGGTCGATCCCAACACCCGGGTCTCGCCCAAGCGCATGGAGATGCCCTGGCTGGACATCAAGCCGGAGAAGAAGTGGAGCGAGGGGCTCGAGCTCTAGGGCCCGGGAACGTGCGGACCTGCGGACCGGCCCGCCCGTCAGGGCGGGCCTCACGCTATCCACTCGTCATTTTATCTCGCGGTCCGATTCCTGCTGCACCCTGGATCTGACGATCTCCGCGATCAGGCCGCAAGGGATGGGCCGGTCCTGGGGGAACTGTACGGTCCCCCGTCCCAGTTTGAATTCTCGTAGGCGCTCTCGGAAGGCGTCCACTCCCGAGGACAAGGGGTAAAGGCTCACGTATCTGCCACGCGCCCCGAAATGCACCAGGTTCCGCTCGAGCTTGAAGGTGGGTATGCCGTAGCTGATGCTCTCCCGAACGCCCGGGGCGTTCTCATGGGCCACATACCTTACCTGCGCTGGATGTCCTGAACGTCCTGCGGAAAGAGGCTGATGTGCTCATCTATGGTACTGACCTTCTTCATTCCTCTAGGCACGGTCGCACCCCTGGTAAGGAGAGGAGGAATGCATAATAAACATCGCGCGACTGAAAAAAAGGAATTGTGGAAAGGGTTTCAATCGGTCTTGCTGTGGGCCTTGCGCATGAAGTTGTCCACGTCGCCGACGTCCTTGGTCAGCAGGCTGACCGCCACGCCGGCTATTATGGCCGCGGGCAGGCTGTACAGAGCCGGATTTACCAGCACGGGGAGCCCCAGCACGTTGGTCACGTTGGAGAGCGCGGCGGCCACGAACACCACCGAGACGATCAGTCCGGTGATCATGGTCGCTAAGGCGCCCTCCCTGGTGTACCTCCTCCACCAGATGCTCATGAAGAGCACCGGGAAGAATATGCTGGCCGCCATTCCGAAGGCCAGCGTCACCAGGTATGACACGTTCTGATCGGCCATTCCCAGGCTGATCCCCACCGCCATGGCGCCCATGGCCACGATGGAGAGCTTGGCCACCGCCACCTCTCGCCGATCGGACGCCTTCTTGTTGATTACCTCCTTGTAGAAGTCGTGACTGACGGTGGTCCCTATGGTGATGAGCAGCCCGGCCACCGTGCTCAGGATGGCGCAGAACGCCCCGCCGATGGCTACGCCCAGCATGATCTCCCCGCCGGTATGTTCGGCCAGCAGCGGCACGGCCATGTTCTGGGCGATAGACGAATTCCCTCCGAGGAAGTAGCCCATCAGGTCCGGGTACAGGATGTACATCGCCCCCAGGCCCACGAACAGGGTCATTATGTAGAAGGAGCCGATCATCAGCAGCACCCCTATGGTGGAGGTGCGGGCGTCCTTTGGCCTCCTGACCGTATAGTACCTGGTTAGCACGTGCGGCAGTCCCGCGGTGCCGAACACCAGCCCCGCGGCCAGGGCCATGGTGTTCATCCAATTGGGGGCGAACGTTCCTGGCGTCAGTGCGGTGCTCTGCCCGGTCAGCTTTCCGCTGACGAAGGCGATGGCCTGGTCCGCGGTCAGGGTGCTGAAGTCCGGAACGCTGGGGTCGTTCGCCAGCAGTCCGGATGCCAGCTTGGGCGGGATCATCTTGTCGGCCTGCGACAGGACCTCGCCGGGATCGAAGCCGAATGTCGTGCCCAGCATCAGTATCATGATGATGAACATGGCCGCCCACAGCACCAGCCCTTGGATGATCTGGTTGTAGGTGGTCGCCCTCATACCGCCTGTCGTGACGTAGGCTATCACCAGCACCCCGATGACCAGCACCGAGAAGGTGTAGTCCCATCCCAGCAGCAGCTGGAGCAGCGCTCCCGCGCCCACGATCTGCGGCACCACGTAGAAGGTGGATATGACCACCGCTCCAAGCATGCCACCAAGACGCAGGGACTTGCTTCCCTCGAACCTGGTGGTCAGTATCTCGGACGTGGTGTACTTGCCCACCTTCCTTAAAGGAACGGCCAGCAGGGTCAGCAGCACGATGTATCCGCCGAAGTACCCCAGTCCGTCCCAGGTCTTGTCGATGCCGAATATGGCGATGGCCCCCGCCACCCCCAGGAAGGACGCGGCGCTGAGGTAGTCCCCGGTCAGCGCTAAGGCGTTCTGCAGCCAGCTGATGTTCTGACCGGCCACGTAGAACTCGGACGAGGTCCTCGCCGAGCGGCGGGTGAACACCGCCACTCCCATGGACAGGGCTATCAGCCCGATCACGATGATCATGGTGATCGTGCTGGTCATGCCTCACCCTCCGCCTTGCTGGCCATCCGATGGAAGGTTATCGCCGTGAGCCAACCGATCGGGAACAGGATCAGCACCCATATCACCGTCACGTTGGCGTCGCCTAATATCTTGGTCGTGGCAGTGCCGACCGACAGGGAGTTCAGGGCGCCAAGGCCGAAGTAGGGGACCAGGAACGCCATGAGCGTGCCGAGGGCCACTCCCAGCTTCCGATTTATGTGCAGGTCCTCCAGCGGCACCGCCTCTATCTCCTCCTCGGGCTCCTCGGCCGGCCGCAGCCTGGCCAGGGCGATCTCTATGATGTCCGAGATGTAGGCGTCGTCGTAACCCCTGGTCATGACCACGGGGAAGGGCGAGTGCTTCATCACTCCCTCGGCAACCGAACCGAGGGTGATCTTCTCCCACCCGCTTCGGCCGGCGTGGCCGAGGACGATAAAATTGGGCCTGATCATCTTGGCGTAGTCCAGGATGGCTCCCACCACCGGCCCGCCCGGATATATCTTGAGGGTGGCAGGGACCGAGTTCCGTTCGGCCCACTCCACGGCGACCTCACCGCCCATGGTGTGGATGCCAAGCAGCTCTTCCTCGGCCAGCATCTCCCCCTTCCTTTCCAGGGGCATGCTCATCACGTCCTCCTTCACGCATATCACGTGCAGGGAGGCCCCGGTGGCCTTGGCCAGCTCCACCGCCTTCTTGGTTGCGGTAAGTGCCGGCTTGGAGCCGTCCGTGGCCAGCAGGATCGTGTTCCCGTTCCCTTGACCGTTTCCGCGATTGAGGATCCTCTCCAGCATCAGGGCGCACCTCCCCAGGTGGAAGCGGTCCTGATCGGCGGCGGTCCTCTATCGGACCATAGCCCAGGCTGTAGATAGGTGGACAAAATGCTCACTCCCTCTCCTCCCCTGATGTCCTCATCCTCTTGCGGATGGCGCTTTCAAAACCCCTCCTGTTCCTGACGTGGTCCATGCCAAGTCCGTCCAGAAGGTCCGCCCAGGCAACCTCTCTCTCTAGCCGATCGAGGCCGGCACCGGCGGAGCAGTGCCGTTTGTTGCTTTCGCATGGATGGGATCTGACATCCATGGAGGGAAGCTACTTTCAGGCGAATATTTAATACTATGTGAAAAACCTGCGATATTCACATATATCCGCTAGATTTTCTACAGATATTGCAGAATAATTACGATTGTAATCATTATTCTGCTGAAAAAACGCGCTTTCTTCGGAGCTTGTCGAAATCTCCGCCGTGCTATTGAATAGCATTGCGTTAATGCCAGTATAGAAATCGAACTATTGTTCTTCGTATTTCTACGAAGCGATCAAGAAAATAAAATCGGCGTTCGCCGTATCCCGGCGATTCCTATAGACACCAAAGATTCCGATGGACCTCATTTCTTCAGGTGCCTTCGGATGTAGCCTTTGACGGCGTCCCGCACCGTCCCCTCCTCGTCCATGATCATCCGGATGCCCAGGTCCTCCATCTTCATGCGCCCGTGCTCTCCCGCGTATCCGGTGAGCACGACGTCCGGCCTGAGCTTGGCCACGTTCTCCGCGGTCATTATACCGTGGCCCATGTCGGTCTGCTTCTTGACGTTCTCATGGGCCTCGAACTCCCAGGTCTCCGGATCTACGATTATGAGGTAGCGGGCGTGGCCGAAGTCCTCCTCGACCAGGTCGTCCAGGGTCGGCCCCTCCGCGGTCACCAGCAGCCGGACCATCTACTTCCCCCCGTTCACCTTTTCCAGGATCTGGTCTACCATCTCGTCGAAGGCCTTGGAGGCGGGGTTCGATTTGTCCTTGAGCACGATCGGGAAACCGTCGTCCCCGCCCAGCACCACGTTGGGGTCCAGCGGGATCCGGCCAAGGAACGGCACGCCCATCTGCTCGGCCGCCCTCTCCCCGCCGCCCACCTTGAACAGGTCTATGGTGTTGTGGCAGTGCGGGCATATCAATCCGCTCATGTTCTCCACGATGCCCAGAATGGGCAGCTTGAGCGCCTGGGCGAAGGTGACGCTCTTGCGCGAGTCGAGGAGCGCCACGTCCTGCGGGGTGGTGACGATTATCGCCCCGTCGGCGTCCTCCAGGAGCTGGGCGATGGTCAGCGGCTCGTCGCCGGTTCCCGGCGGCAGGTCCACCACCAGGAAGTCCAGGTCGCCCCATTTGACCTCGGCGACGAACTGCCGCAGCGCCCCCATCTTTATCGGGCCGCGCCAGACGATCGGGGTGTCCGGGTCCTGCAGCAGGAAGGCCATGGACATGACCTTCATATGCGGGGGGACCAGCACCGGCATCAGCCCGTCCTCGTCGGACATGACGTCCTCGTGCTCGATGTTCAGCATCTTGGGGATGTTCGGGCCGTGGATGTCCGCGTCGAGCACGCCGACCTCGTAACCGCGCATGGCCAGGGCGGTGGCCAGGTTCACCGTCACCGTGCTCTTGCCCACGCCGCCCTTTCCGGACATGACCACGATCTTGTGCTTTATTCTGGCCAGGGACTTCTTGAGGCGGTAGTCCTTCTCGTCCATGGTCGTAACCTCTATCTTGTCTGAATCATCCATATCTAACGCCTCCAACCCTGGTCCAGAAGCGCACCCGGGCGCCTCGGCCCAGCCAATGAACTGGGGTATAGAAAAGGTTACCCCCGATTCGTTCGCCCTAGGCAGATGTCCACTATGCGTCCGCCGGCGCCGCTCTCGCCCAGGGGACAGGCCCAGCCTCCCCGGCGGGGGAGCATGGACCGCACCCCCTCGACGATCCTAGACGGGTCGGTCCCCACCACCACGTTCGCCCCCACCTTCACCGTCTCCGGGCGTTCGGTGTTGTCCCGCAGGGTCACGCAGGGCACCCCCAGTATGCAGCTCTCCTCCTGCACCCCGCCCGAATCGGTCAGGGCCAGGGCGGCGGCGCCCTCCACCTGCAGGAACTCCAGGAAGCCCAGGGGGTTCACCGCTCTCACGCGGGAAGGCAGCTCCAGCCCGAAGGTCTCCAGGTTCTTCTTGGCCCGGGGGTGCATGGGCCAGATGATCTCCAGCCCTGTCTCCGTCCCCACCCTCTCCAGACCGACCAGGATGTTGGCCAGGCGGTCGCGGGAGTCCACGTTCTCCTGGCGGTGCAAAGTGGTCAGGATGTAACCGCCCTCGCGCAGTCCCAGCGCTCCCAGGGTGTCGCCCTTGCCGGCGGCGATCTCCAGGTTCTCCCGCACCGCGTCCACGATGGTGTTCCCGGTGACATGGATGCGTTCCTCGGGCAGGCCTTCCGCCCTAAGGTTGCTGGCGGAGACCTCGGTGGGCGCGAACAGAAGGTCGGAGACGTGGTCGGCCATCACCCGGTTGATCTCCTCGGGCATGGTGCGGTCGAACGAGCGAAGCCCGGCCTCCACATGGCCGACGAGGATGCCCAGCTTTACCGCCGCCAAAGCGCCGGCCAGCACGGTGTTGGTGTCCCCCTGCACCAGGACCACGTCCGGTTTGCTCTCCTGGAAGAACCTCTCCAGCCCGGCCAGCATCTTGCCGGTCTGCGCCCCGTGGGCCCCCGAACCGACCTCCAGGTTGGTGGTCGGCTCCGGAAGCTCCAGGTCCCGGAAGAACACCCGGTCCATTTCATAGGAATAATGCTGGCCGGTATGCACGAGAGCGAAATCCAGGCCGCGGCGCTGCAGCTCGCGGACGATCGGGGACATCTTCACTATCTCGGGCCGGGTGCCCAGGACCACGCTGAACCTCATTACCTCACGTTCCTCAGGAACTCCTCGGCCTTCCTGATTATCCTTTCCCCGGCCTCCCGGGGGAACAACGACAAAAGCTCCGATCTCCGTTCGAGCACGTCCCGGCAGATCACGAAGTCGTGGCAGAGCAGGGTGCGCTGCTCGGAGCGGCGGATGTCCAATACGGTTATGGGGTATATCCTCGCCTCATCGATGAGCTTCTCCAGCCCCCCGTCCTCGGGGTACTTCCAGCCGATCAGGTGCATGCCCATGCAGTTGGCGTAACGGACCACGTCGCTGGAGAACTTGGTGTTGGTCACCAGCCAGGGCTTGTCCGCCCCGTTGCCGTCCTTGAGATCGAGAAACCGCCCCCAGGTATAGAGCGCCTCCTGGATGGAGGACTTGGTGCCCAGGGCGTTATGGAACTTGCATTCGACGATGGCCTTCCGGCCGTCCTTGACGATTACCACGTCCACCTCGTGCGATACGCACTTCCCTTTGAGCGTCTGGCGCACCAGGACCTGGTAGCCCATCTGCTCGAACACCCGGCCCATCAGCGTCTCGAAGGCGTGCCCCTCCGGCCCGAGGAGCATGATGGACTTCTTCAGCGAGAACTTCTCCGCCTTCGGTGTGGGCAGCGCCGCCCGGATGCGCCGGTACAGCTCCTCGGTGGTCATTCCGTCGTAGAGGTATGGCTTGACCGATTCCAGGATGGCCTGCGCCTGCTCCGGAGTCGTCCCCGCCCTCAGGATGGCGTTGATGGCCTTGGCCGGATCGAACTCCTCGGTTTCCCCGGAACGCTTGACCACGCGCATATCATAGGTCAAAGAGCTGGCGTCTAATCAATCTTCCTGATGCTCATTCGGACAGGGCGCCGTTGGCCTCGGACGGCAGGGCGCCTATCGCCCCGTAGGTGAGGTGATCAGCCATTTGAAGCACCAGGTCCTTGCGGAACTCGTCGGTGGTGCCATTCTTCCAGGTGACCCGAAGCACGATGACGCTGTTCCTCATCTCCAGGTGCATCTCCTTGAGCACCGAGGTGTAGGCCGCGGCCTTCCCGCGCCCGTTGTTCCGTCCGTTCCCGCAGAAGGCCACCAGGCCCAGTTTGTCCATCTGGTAAATGAGCTTGTAGCAGGTGGCCGCCGGAAGGTTCACCACCGGGGCCATCTCAGATACGGTGAGGCAGCGCTTGGACGTCGCCGCCAGAATATAGAGCACCACCGGGTCGACGAGGAAGAAC
This sequence comes from Methanobacteriota archaeon, assembly GCA_029560215.1. Lineage (GTDB taxonomy): Archaea > Thermoplasmatota > Thermoplasmata > Methanomassiliicoccales > UBA472 > UBA472. Next base: position 15,571 of record JAKPZB010000120.1, read on the forward strand.
GCGATCTGTTCGCGTTCCACTCCTCGCATGGTCATAAGGGCATTGTGCACAGCGGTTTCGACTTGCAGTTCGTTCCCAGTGAACAATAGGCATTCCCGTGCTCGGATGAGGGTGCTCGAAATTAAAACTTTGGTAAAATGGTTGGATAAAAAGTAAGACGAAATGGTTTGATGGTTTGCTTCTAGGAACCGCGGACGTTGGTCTCCTGCAGGGTCTTGTCGATCTCCGCCCTGAGGTGGTCCGGTATGCCACGGATCCCCACGTCCAGGAAGCCGCGGACGATCATGCCCACCGCCTCCTCCTCGGTCAATCCGCGCGACATCAGGTACTCCACCTGGTCCTGGGCGATCTTGCCCACCGCGGCCTCGTGGGTCATCTCCACGTCCGGGACCCGCGCCTCCAGCTCCGGGATGGCGATCTGGATGCCCTTCTCGCTCATGATCAGCCCCTTGCACTCCAGGTGGGCCTTGATGCCCGGGGAGTTGCCCACCAGCTGACCGCGGGCGATGACCGTGCCGCCGGTGGTGATGGTGCGGGAGATCAGCTCGGCCTTGCATCCCGGGGCGTTGAGGATGGCCCGGGAGCCC
>JAKPZB010000124.1 GCA_029560215.1 Methanobacteriota archaeon
CTTAACAATTCTTAAAGGTTGCTATGAACTGGATTGCTGGAACGTGTTTTTTAGACCGGACGATGGGGCCAAGGAACCGCCGGTTTTCATGGGCTTCCTTTCGGCCATTGTATAAATAAAAAAATGCTCTTTACCGTGGACTATCCGGTCATGGTCCAAGAGGTTTGATTATGGAGATCGATGAGGTTCTGGTCACCCGCAAGATAGTGGAGAGGTACACCGAGGAGTTCCTGGAGAACGTGGACGTCGACGTGGTCATCGCCGGCGCGGGGCCGTCCTCGCTCACCGCCGCGCGCTACCTGGCCAAGGCCGGCCTCCGCGTGGTCATCTTCGAGAGGAAGCTCACCCCCGGCGGAGGCATGTGGGGCGGCGGGATGACCTTCCCGATAATCGTGGTCCAGGAGGGAAGCAAGGACCTGCTGGAGGAGATCGGCGTCCGGCTCAGGGACGCTGGTGACGGCTATTACACCGCCGATTCCGTGGAGGCCTCCGCCAAGCTGATCGCCGCGGCGGTGTCCGCTGGAGCCCGATTGTACAACACCATATCCGTGGAGGACGTCATGATCCGCCAGGACAGCATCTGCGGCGTCGTGATCAACTCTTCCGCGGTGGAGGTGGCCGGCCTGCACGTGGACCCCCTGGCCATTCGCGCCAAGTACGTCATCGACGGCACCGGGCACCCCGCGGAGGTCGTCCACGTGGTGCAGCGGAAGGTCGGTCGGCTGAAGACCCCCACCGGACAGATCGAGGGCGAGAAGTCCATGTGGGCCGAGGTGGGCGAGCAGATGACCGTGGAGAACACGGTCGAGGTTTACGACAACCTGTACGTCTGCGGGATGGCCTCCAACGCGGTCATGGGCGCGCCGCGCATGGGGCCGATATTCGGCGGCATGCTCCTGTCCGGCCGGAAGGTCGCTGAGATGATCATCGCCCGCGAGAAGAAGAAGGACAAGAGGAAGAAGTAGTTCAGTCCTCTTCGCCCATCACCTTTCCCAGGAACTCCTGAATTTCCCAATCCGGGATTTCCTTGGAACTTTTCTCCCGGACGGTCCAGCCCAGTTCGGAGACGAACTCCTTGACCACGGATTTAGCGTCCTTGCCTCCCTGCAGGTCGATGATGGTCAGGTCCTTGCCGCTGTGCTTGGAGCGGAAGCAGCCGATGATCTGCGGGCCGCGCATCACCAGGCTGCCCATGCCCCCGCATTTCTCCCGCATCTCGTCGTAGAGGTAGTGGGACATGTTGTCGAACTGGTAAAGCACAAGCTCGCGGTCCGCCACCTTCCTCTCGATGGTTTCCAGGTCCTCCCTGAGCACCCAGAGCACCGCGTCGTTGCCCCTCTCCAGGAATCCCTTGGCCAGGAAGCCTTCGTCGGTCAGCTCCGCCAGCAGGGAGCGCAGCTCCCGCATGGGTATCTCCAGGCGCAGGAAGCGGGACAGGTTCTCGGCGGTGAAAACGCCGTAGTTGCGGAACAGGAGCCGCAAATGCTCCAACCTGGCCTCCCGGACCGTAAGGCCTGACGACGGCACCAGGGTGATGCGGTTGTTGCGGCCGTACGCTACGACCGTCGCTTTGCTCATCTCCCGCAAGGCCTCCTGGGTCCTTGACGGGCCGAGCACGGAACGCTCGAAGAGGGCCCGCCTAGGCATTGGCAAATTCCTCTCCAGCATGCGCACCATCACCTTGGCGTCATCGCTCAGCTCCCGCCCCTTGGCGTCCCGGAACAGCGAGGCGTGCTGCATGGTGGTGTACATCATGTGCTCCGGCAGGCCGGTGACGGAATAGAGCAGCCCCTGCTCCACCAGTCGTTTCAACGGCACCTTGACGCGGCAGCGGGCGAAGGCCGCCGGGTCGCCGCGGAAGCCGCCGGTGCGCTTGACGCCCTCCATCACGTTCGGGTAGGCCTCCTTCGGCAACAGGCCGGAACGGCGCATGGCGAAACGGAGAAGGTCTTCCTTGCCGAACTGGCGGGCGACGCCGCCGCGGGCCCACATGCCCTCCATCCGCGCATAGCCGGCATCCTGCAGCGCCTTGGCCGCCTCGCCCTGGACCTCGTCGGCCGGAACGCCCAGCACCTCCTTCACCCGCACCATGTCCAGGCCCTGGGACGTTTGGAACGCCAGCAGCTGCTCCAGCGCCTTGAGCGCCTGGGGCAGGTAGGACGGCTCGTCCAGGTCTATCGCCCGCACGTCCACGCATCCGCCGGCGTCCCACTTCTCCACGCCGCCCACCACCAGGCCGTCCCGCAGCACCGGGAACACCCAGGCGTCCCCGAAGCGGGCGTTGGTGTCCGCCCAGCGCGGCTGCGCCGTGGGATCGTAGAGGCTCACCACGCTCCACTTCTCGTCCCCGGGATGGAAGGAACGGAGCGCTTCCAGCTCCTCGGGCATGATCACCATCTCCGCGGCGGTCTCCCCGACGGCGATCCTCTCCACGTTCAGACGGTCCAGGGCCTCGTCCACATCGTAGGGCGAGAGGCCGGTGGCCATCCTCACCGCCATGGCCGGCACCGGGCCGTAGGCCCGCACGAATCGGCGCACCAGCTCCTCGACCGGATCGCCCTGGTATTCGGGGACCTCGATGACCTGGTAGAAGTTCTCGCGGGACCAGTCCTCCCCGTCCTCGTACCTGCGCACCAGGTACATGTTGCGGTCCAGGCGGTCCAGCGAGTCCTTTATCGATTCCTTGTCCTCGGGCATGTCCCGGACCAGCTCCCGCATGTTGGCCCCGCCGAGGTCCCGTATCCTCTGCAGCACCCTTCCGTCCAGATCGTTCGGGGCGAAGGTGCGGTACGCCTTCACGTACAGGGGCGCGTCCTCATCCAGCACGTAGCGCACCCGGCCGCGCACGAAGCGGCCGTTGAGCACCCGTCCGCTCTCCCGCAGGTACCGCCACTCCTCCAGGCTGAAGTTCTCCACCCTTCGCCCGATGTCGTAGAGCAGCCCCATCTCCCCGTAGAACCGTACGCACTCCTCGATGCTGGTGAACTTTCGCTCCAGCTTGGACCTCTGGTAGCCGTCGACGGTCCGATGGTCGAACACCTCCGCCCCGTGCTTCAGGCGCAGGTGGTCCCTCTTGAGCATGTACTGCTCGCGCTCGCCGACTATGAACCGGCCTTCCTCCAGCCGTCCTTCCTCGGTCATCTGCTTGAGCGCGCTCGCCGTCTCCGGTTCCGGAAGATGCAGCGCGAAGGCCACCTCGTCAGCGGTGGCCGGGGCCCAGAGGTCCAGGTGCCTGAGCAGAACGGAATCCACCGCCTTCTGTCTGGGCATCCGTTCGATCGTCCGCGAGCGGTAGGAGAAACGCCCCCGGTCGTAGGCCACCCGCCCGACGAGGTTCTTGGACTCCAAAGAGCGCAGGAGCCTTCCGGTCTCCTCCCGGTCCTTCTGCAGGAGCGCCTCCAGCTCGGAGGAGGTCCTGGCGACCTCCAGCAGCTTCAGGGCCGCCGCTTCCTCGTCCTTCGCCTCGGCCGGGTCGGCCAGGGAGGCGTACGCCGGCAGCTGCTCCGTCGCCACGTAGTAAACGTCGTCCAGGTACACCGAGGATATCCGGCCCTCGGCCAACAGCTCCCCCGCCCAAAGGTCCACCTGCTCCCGGGCCGGCCGGCAGTACGGGTAGACGCTTCTACCTTTCTCGCGGAACACGTGCATCGGTCCGGCCCGGGCGATGAGGCCCAGCAGTCCCTCCTTGTCCTCGGCTATGCCCCGCTTGGCGCGGAAGTGGGCGCCGACCTTCTCCTCCTCGAACTGGAACTTCTGCTCGTCCCCCAGGACCTTGGAGAGCACCTTGCGGTGCAGCTCGCGCAGCAGGGAGGAGCGGTCCTCCATCATCACGATGTCCGATATCCCGGCCAGCACGATGTTGTGCCCGAAGGGCGAGGGCACCGGCGTATAGGGAATGGTGTTCAGCACCATCTCCCCGGACTCCATGGAGCGGACGATGAGCTCGGCCTTCTGGATGTCCATGACGTCCTCCAAGACCTCGCGGTAGGTCTCCTCGATCACCGGAACGGATTCCAGGGAGGCCAGGTAGTCGAGCAGGTATTGCGAGCGCACCTGCTGGCGGTTGACGGATACTTCGCGGCCCTTGTAGTTCCGGAGGATCATGAAGGAGCGGGCGGCCACGTGCCGGAAGCGCTGCTTGAAGATCTCCGAATCCTTCACCGCCCGGCGCAGTATGCCCCGCATCTCCCCGGAACGGATGAGCCCCAGTATCAGATCGAGATCGATCCGCTTGGGGGCCACCAGCAGGAAGGCGTCGTCGGATATCGAGACGGAGACGTTGCATCCCATGCGCTGGGTGAGCAGGAAGGCGTAGGTGCGCGACAGGGCGTCGTTGACCCGCCGCCCGAAGGGGAAGTGGAAGATGAGGCCGCTGTTGCCCTGGCGGTCCAGGTAGCCTTCCACCAGCAGACGGCGCTGATTGGGCACCCCGGCCGCGGCCCGCTGCTCCTTGAAGTAATGCACCAATGAAAGGGCGGAGCCGCGGTCGATGGAGAAGTTGTCCATCAGCCATTGGACGACGTCCTGCTCAGGCTCGTCCAGCTTGGACTCCATCTCCCCGCGGAAGCGGGCGATCTCCATGGACAGGTCGAACGAGCGGGGGAGCATCTCCCCGGTCCATGACGGCACCGTCGGCTTGCGTCCCGGGGCCGAGCGAACGTAAACGCGCATGCCCTTCGCCCGTACGTACTCGTATGGACGTCCGCCAAGGATGAAGACGTCCTTGGTGCTCAGGCGCTCCACGAACTTTTCTGAAAGGTCTCCGATCAGTCCGCCGCGCTCGTTGAAGACCTTGTACGACGCCTCCTCGGGTATGGTCCCCAGGTTCAGGAAGTAGATCATCCGGGCGCCCTTCTTTTTTCCGAAGACGCCTTCGTCCGGATCGTACCACAGTTTGGAATAAACACCCTCGAAGGCGTCCTTGCTGCCCAGGTAACGCAAGGTCTGCAGCAGCTCGTCCCGGGACAGGCTGCGATAGCAGTACGAGCCGCGCACCATGCGCAGCGCCTCGTACTGCTATCGCAGCCTGTCCCGGGACGAGCTGCTGCAGACCTTGCGTTACCTGG
>JAKPZB010000007.1 GCA_029560215.1 Methanobacteriota archaeon
AAGAAGTAGTAGTTCACTCGGCTGGGGAACGTCCGCTTCAGTGCATAGACGCCGTTCTCGGCGTCTATGCGTTCCCAGTCGTTCTCGGAGAACGCCTGGAATATCGGATCGTCGGAGACGTTCAGCTTCTTCGCCGTGAGATAATCGTTATCGTCCATTTCGATTCGATCTAAGTTCGTCCTGTCGTTCGCTCCCCGGTCGAACACGACCAGGGAGCCCGGTTCGAGGAGCCTTCTTACCTGGCCGTACGTGGCTTTCATGTGAGCCTGGTCGTTCATGTTTCCCGCCTCGACCGTGAGGCCGATAGGAACGTCATAGGGCGGCGCCAGCTGCGCCGCCCCCAGCGTCAGCTGACGCTCGCCGGGATGGTGATCTCGCGAGTAGCCGTACTTCGCCAGCTTAGCCATGTCGCCGTAATAGACTATTGACGTCCAATCGAGCAGGACGTCCGTCCTCGGGCGTCCGAGAAGCTCCAGGACGGCGTCCTGGAGCTCGTGAATGATGCGTTCGCGGTTCCGTCCCAGCGTCTCCACCGCCCGGTACAGCGTCTTGGCGTTGAATCCCTTGATCTGATAATGCTCCAGGACCTCCTTCCGATTGAGCCACCCGCTCGCCTGGAGAATACTGAAATTATCGCCCAGCTGGTCTACGAGCATTCCGCGGACAAGGGCATCGAGCGCGATGCCCTTGCTCTTGTGCCGTCCGATGATGCCGTTCAAGCCCAGTCGCTCGTACAGATCGTCCACCATCAGCGTCGTGCCGATGGAAAACGATTTATTGTCATTCGGCGTAATCTGAGTCGTCCTCAGCTTGGATTGTTTGTTCACAAACTCAACCTGATGTTGAGGACACCTTTTAATTTCTACTAGTTCAGCTGGACACTGCTGTGTCCAGCATCGAAAACATCAACATTCTCATCCGAAACCGACCCCATTATGTGTCAAGGTCAGGTTTCTGACCAATTTTTTCATTTTCGATAAGCTAGAGAGAAAGGCTATGGTACCCTCGGCGCTGATGATGTTTGAACATGCGCCCCGAGATCTTTCTAAATGGGGTCGTTCCTCCTGACCCCGGAAGCCTGGAAAACGCCCGTTTCATAGGCTGGTTGAAGAGACAAGGATGCGGCAAATCATTGGCCATATGCAGGAGGAAGGCTGACCAGATCAAAGCTGATCTGGATGCGATGCTGATGTTGGACCACGACAAGATCCGGGTCGTTACCGCGAGAGGCGAGAAGATGGTTCACCTGGCCGATCCGGTCTGGGCGGACCAATGGTGTTCTTCCTACGACGTTGAGGTGCCTCACCACGCTCACATCGCTAAGGTGCGTTCCATGAAATGAACTGTGAGCAAACATTAAGTAACTATTAGATATCTCATAGATATCATGAGAGAGGCGGATATCTTGGATGACCAAGAGGTAACGGGCATCGATATCGGGCCCTTCGGAGGGCTGTTCGGGGATGGTGTCGATATCGGGATCCTCAACGAGATCGTGGCCGACCCTTATTCCAACTATTCCTACAAAGACCTCGCTGAACTCACCGGATTCACGCATAACCCAGTGAAGAGAGCGGTCACGAATCTGGTTCGCATAGGATTGCTGGAGAACATCTCCAAGGACCGACAGCACCCGCTGTTCCGGGTCCGCAGGTCATCAAAAAGATTGCTGGCGCTGACGCTTCTGAGCTACGGGGTCATCGATGACCGGGATGGGACGGGATGCTTCGACATAGCGATTGATAACTACACCTCGACCCAATGGACATCGATGACAAGAACGTCCTCCTGGAAGTTCGAGGAAGCTGAACTTGCCAGGTCCTATTCGGCGGACCGGGGGTTCATCGAGAGAGCGATCGGAAAACGGCCATCCGAACCAGGGATCCGAGGGGAATTGGCATGAGCAAAGAGGAGGTATCGGCCAAGAAGGAGATCGGCATAGGTCAACTTCTATCGGAGAAGTACAACCATGACCAGGATGACGTGGAACTGAACATTTATTCCGAGAGTTATTCCAATATATCGTACATACAGACCACACCGCGGGACATCTCGATAGATTTCCTGATCCTTCCCGATGTTCCGAAGGATGGAAAACGAACCATAAACGGGATCCGGGTACACCTGACCCATGTGGCGGCCCAGAGACTGGCCATGACCCTGAATGACCTGATCGCAAAGAACCTGGAGAGCGGGACCATCGAGCCTTTGAAGGAGATGACCCCCGTTAGCCCGGATAAAAAATGATTTAAGCGTTCGTTGATTAGGTGAGGTCATGCGCATAGCGGTCCTGCTGAGGGACAGGTGTCAGTTCAAGAAGTGCAACCAGGAGTGCCTGAGATACTGCCCCAAAGTACGTACGGGGGTGGAGGCGGTGGTCATCGGAGAGGACAACCGCCCGATCATCTCGGAGGAGCTGTGCGTAGGCTGCGGCATCTGCGTCCACAAATGCCCCTTCGAGGCGTTGAAGATCACCCAGCTTCCGGACGAGATCCGTAACGACATCGTTCATCAGTACGGCCTCAACTCCTTCCGCCTCTACGGGCTGCCAGTGCCGAAGGAGGGCGTGGTGACCGGCATACTCGGTCCGAACGGGATCGGCAAGAGCACCTCGTTCCGATTGCTCTCCGGGGAAGAGGTCCCCAACCTGGGCAATTACGAGAACCCGCCGAGCAAGGACGAGGTCCTGGCCCATTTCGCCGGTACCGAGATGCACGACCATCTGAAACGAGTATATGACAGGAAGGTCCGGACGTCGATCAAGCCGCAGTACGTGGACAAGCTGCCCAGCGTTTTCAAGGGCGGAGTTCGCGACCTGCTGAAGAAGGTCGAGGGCCGGATGTCCATGGACGAGGCGGTGGCGCTGCTGGACCTGGATGAAGCGATCGGAAGGCAGATGACCGAGCTCTCCGGCGGAGAGCTGCAGAGGGTGGCCATCGCGGCGACGATAATGAAGGACGCCGACATCTACTTCTTCGACGAGCCGTCGTCCTACCTGGACATCTACCAGCGGCTGCGGGTCGCCCGCATCATTGAAAAGCTGGCCAGGGAGAAGCAGGTCATCGTCATCGAGCACGACCTGGCCATCTTGGACTTCCTGGCGGAGAACGTCTACCTGGTGTTCGGTTCCGAGGGCGCTTTCGGTATCTACTCCCAGCCCCGGCAGGTCCGGCAGGCCATCAACGTCTACCTGGACGGCTACGCCAGGGAGGAGAACATGCGCTTCCGGGACACCCAGATCGTTTTCGAGTCCCGGCCGCCGCGCTCCAACTGGGAGCAGTTCGATCTTTTGGAGTATGAGACCATCGAATGCCAATACCCGTCCTTCCACCTTAAGGTGGAGCCGGGGGCCATCAAGATCGGGGAGACCGTGGGCGTGGTAGGACCGAACGCCATCGGGAAGACCACCTTCGTCAAGGTGCTTGCCGGCGTTCAGCAGCCCACCGTCGGCAAGATCGACACCAGCTTCAAGGTCAGCTACAAGCCGCAGTACATCAGCCCGGATTTCGACGGCACGGTCAGAGAGATGTTCGACGCCACGGTCAAGGACTTCTTCGAGTCCGGCTTCTTCCAGAGCGAGATCGCTCGACCTTTGTCTTTGAAGAACCTGCTGGAGAAGAACGTGATGAACCTCTCCGGCGGGGAGCTGCAGCGGGTGGCCATCGCCTCCTGCCTTTCCCGGGAGGCGGACATCTACCTTTTGGACGAGCCTTCGGCCTACCTCGATTCCAATCAGCGCATGGAGGCCGCTAAAACGGTCCGCAGGGTCATGGAGAAGAGAGGCCGAAGCGCGCTGGTCGTCGACCACGACATCTATTTCCTGGACATGGTCTCCGATTCCATCATGGTCTTCAGCGGCACCGCCGGCAAAGAAGGATTGGGGCAAGGTCCCCTTGACATGCGGAAGGGGATGAACACCTTCCTGAAGGAAGTGGACGTTACATTCCGCCGGGACAACGACACCAACCGTCCGCGGATCAACAAGCCCGGTTCCCGGTTGGACCGGGAGCAGAAGGAGCGCGGTGAATACTACTACTCGGGCTAATCCTTCTTAGGCAGCCACCACACCCAGCAGGCCTTCTCGCGGTCCACCTCGCCGCAGAGGACTCCCATCAGCCGCAGTTTGTTCAGCGAGCGGGAGAGATCGTCGGGGCAGCGGTAGGCGTAGAAGGTGAAGAGCATGTCCTCCATCTCCCTGGTGGTGTATCGCCCATCGCCCATGACGTCGCTGAGCGCCTCCACCACCAACCGCAGGGCCTCGTGCATCCACCGGTCATCGGTCGGGCCGGCACAAAAAGCTTTGCTGATAATGTATAAATCGGCGCCGCATCGTTGATGGTCCATCATGCAAGCGGTGGAGATAGCGGAAGGCATCTATTGGGTCGGGGCCCTGGATTGGAACGGTCGCAACTTCCACGGTTTCGCCACTCCGCGGGGGACCTCGTACAACGCCTACCTGATACTTGACGAGAAGAACGTGTTGATCGACGGCGTCAAGACCCCCTTCCTCGGGGAGATGATGGCTCGCGTTCGCTCGGTCATCGACCCCAGGGAGATAGACCTTATAATCTCCGATCACGCGGAGGGGGACCACGCCAGCGGGCTGCCGATGATCCAGCATCTTACCGGGGCGGAGATATTGACCTCCAAGAAGGGAGTGGAGACGCTGCGCGCGAACTACGGCGAGATGAGGATGAGGGGGGTCAAGGACGGGGAGGAGCTGTCCATCGGCAAGCGCACCCTGCGCTTCATCGAGACGCCCATGGTCCATTGGCCCGAATCGATGTTCACCTACGCGAAGGAGGACCGCATACTGTTCAGCATGGACGCCTTCGGGCAGCATTTCTGCAGCTCGCAGCGCTTCGACGACCAGGTGGACCTGGGGATCCTGATGGAAGAGGCGGCGACCTATTACGCCAACATCGTGCTCCCGTTCGGGAACCAGGTCAAGAAGGCCTACGAGAAGGTGAAGGACCTGCCGATCGATATGCTGGCCACCTCGCACGGTCTTATCTGGCGCGCCCATATCAAGGAGATCGTGGAAGCGTATCTCGGCTGGGCCGAAGGCGTTGTCGAGGACCGGGTGCTCATCATCTACGACACCATGTGGGGTTCCACCGAGAAAATGGCCGAGGCCATAGCCGAGGGCGTTAGCTCGCAGGGCGTACCAGTGGTGGTGATGAGGCTGACGGACACCGACCGCTCCATGGTCATGCGGGAGGTGCTGCGTTCCAAGGTCATCGCGGTCGGCTCGTGCACCATGAACAACGGCATGTTCCCCTCGGTCGCGGACATCACCACCTATATCAAGGGCCTGAGGCCCAAGGGACGCAAGGGAGCGGTGTTCGGGAGCTACGGCTGGGGCGGGGGAGCCTCCAAGGCCATTCGCGAGAACCTTGCCGCCGGGGGCATCGAGCTTCCCTACCCTGACCTTGATCTCAAGTTCGCTCCGATGAAGGAAGGCGTGGAGAGATGCATCGCCTACGGCGCGGACATCGCGAAAAGCATTAAGAACTGATGGCTGCGTTCCAATCGCAGGTGCTTCACAGATGACCAAGGTTGACGAGGTCTACGAGTGCGAGGTCTGCGGGAACAAGGTCAAGGTCGTAGAGGCCGGCGGCGGCACCTTGGTGTGCTGCGGTCAGGACATGAACAAGGTCAGCGGCTGAGCTGCGGCCATTTCCTAACCTTTTTTCTGCTGGGTGCGAAACTAATTAAATGTGATGCGTGGTTCACTCCTCCGTGCTCAGCAAGGCCGACGTGCACGTACACACCCGTTATTCTGGCTTTGGTCAGTACAAGGCCATCACCTTTCCGGAATCCATCTGCCGCCCGGAGGATGTGGTGGACGAGGCGCGCAGGAAAGGCATCCGGGTGCTATGCATTACCGATCACAATTCCATATTGGGCGCGTTGCGTGCGCGTGAGTACGCCAAGCGTTTTTCGGACATCGAGGTGGTGGTGGGAGAGGAGATAACCGCCCTGGAAGGGGAGTTGATCGGACTGTTTCTCCATGAAGGCATCCGTCAGGGATTGCCAGTAAATGAGACCATCGAGCTCATCCGGGAGCAGGGCGGACTGGTCATCGCCCCGCATCCCTTCAGCGCCCATGTCCCCGCGGTGGGCAAGCTGGTGGACGAACTGGACATCGACGGGCTGGAGGTGCTCAACGGCGGCCACGTGGACGGGTACGCCAACGAGACGGCGAGGAACCATGTCGGGGTCGGGAGATGGGCGGCGCTGGCCGGGAGCGATGCCCACGCCTCGGCGCAGATCGGCTGCTGCTACACCACCTTCGAGGGGGAGACCGCCGAGGACTTCCGAAAGGCCATCCTGGAAAGGAGGACGGCGGCGGAAGGCAACGTCTCCACGCTGCAGATGGGCATCAAATGGACGGTCCAGGTGGTGCTCAAGACCGACCTGTTGATCATCCTGTCGCTGTTCGGGCCCCTGAAGATGGAACATCCGGACGACCCCCTTTTGAAAAAGATCAACGTCATGCGCAGCGAGAACAAGCTGGCTGCGCTCATCTCGTCATCCATATTCCTGATGCCGCCCATACCCATCCTCACCAGCGTGACCGGCGTCAAGGTAATGCAGAGGCTGAACCGCAACTACAGCTTCGCCGGTCCGGACCGTCAATGATCGTGGTGATGCTCGTGCTCGGGGTCCTCTAGCGCCCCGAAGGCCCTGACCACCGCTTCGCTGAGGGCGGGGTGTATGCATTGGCTGCGCGCCAGCGGCATGTAGGTCTGGTCTCCCGAGTTCATCAGGTAAACGATCTGCTGGACCAGTATCGCCGCGCTGGTGCCGACGATGTGCGCCCCCAGGATGCGGCGGCTCCCCTGATCGACGATCACCTTGACCAAACCTTCCTCCTCGGCCAGGGCGTAGCCCTTGGCGCAGTCGATGTACTCGCTGTAGCCGACCAGCACCTTGTACCCCAGCTTCTTGCACTCCTCCTGGGTGAGCCCGACGCTGCCGACCTCCGGATAGCCGAAAACGGCGTGCGGCACGGCGTGCTCGTCCAGCTCGACGCGCTTTCCGCCGAACATGTTGTACCAGACCAGCTCGGAATGGTAGTTGGCGGTGTGGCGGAACATGGTGCGGCCGATGATGTCCCCGATGGCGAATATGCCCGGAACGTTCGTTTCCAGGTACTTGTCGACCACGATGTAGTTGTCCTTGTCCAGGGCGATGCCGGAATTCTGCGGGCGCAGCCAGTCGGCGTTGCTCTGGACGCCCGTGGCCACCAGTATCTTCTCCGCCCGGACCTCCCGGACGCTGCCGTCCGAGCGGTCCTTGCAGACCGCCACCTTCTCCCCGTTCTCCACGCGCACCGCGGTCACGTCGGTGTTCACCAGCACGTCCATGTACTCCCGGGACTTGCGGAGCACGATGTCGCTGATCTCCGGCTCCTCGTTCTTCAGCAGCCGGGCGTTCCTGCCGAGGATGGTGGTGCGGCAACCGAACGATGCCAGGAACATGCCCAGCTCGCAGGCCTTGTAACCTCCGCCGAATATCATAATGCTCCTGGGCAGCTCGGCGATCTCGAAGAAGTCCTCGGTGGTGTGGAAACCAGCATTCAGAAGGCCGGGCACGTCGGGAACCTTGGTCCGGGTGCCGATGGCGATGATTATCCTGGGAGCGGTTATCTGCTCGCTCCCCGCCTGCAGGGTGTTCTTGCCGGTGAAGTACGCCGTGGTCTGATAGAGGTCGGTCCCCTCGTCGTTCTTGACGCCTTCCAGTATGCCGTCCCGGTCCGGGGCGATGAGGTCCCACATCCTCCTATGGACGAGCGGGTAATCGGTCCTCTCCACCTTGGCGTGTATGCCCATGCGCTTGGCGTCGGCGATGACCCTGACCAGCTCTGCAGGAGTGACCAGGATCTTGCTGGGAATGCACCCCCGGTTGAGGCATGTCCCGCCCATCGGGCCGTTCTCCACCAGGGCGACCTTCATCCCTCTCCGCCTGGCCTTGGACACGACGTTCAACCCCGCGCCGGAACCGATTACTATCAGGTCGTACTCCTTCATGCAGAACCCTCTTCAGCTAGCGAGGTACTGGTTTAAATTAATGTTCCAGAGCGTAACGATTATCATCGCGGAGCTGCAATCCTAAGCCGATCGAATGCCCGAGAACGAGGATTGCCAATGCAGCGGCCAGGACCTGATGGTCTTCTCCTGCTCCGGAGGATGCAACGTGGGACAGATCGCCAACGCGGCGGCCTACCGGCTGGCCACGGGCGGCACCGGAAAGATGGCCTGCCTGGCGGCGGTGTCGGCAGGAATGCCTGGACCGGTGACCGGCGCGAAGCAGGCAAGATTGGTCCTGGTGATCGACGGATGTCCGGTCAAATGCGCCGCAAAGACTCTGGAAAAGGCGGGAGTCAGGCCGACGCATCACGTCCTGGTCACCGACCTCGGATTGAGGAAGGTCGACGATCTTCGCCACTCCCCGGAGGACGTGGACAGGGCGGTGCGACTTTGCCTGGATGCATTGCCCAGGAAATGATCATCAGTTAAACCCCTCATTTCTTCTATCCCCCTTTTTTGATTCTGTTCAGAATTTTATGATTCTAAATATACATTTAAACACTTTTCAATCGTAAATATACTCATTTGTAGCGTATAGAAAGTTTTTATTAGTTAATTATCTATTGTAGCGACGAAATGACCGATTAAATGTCGGTCAAGTAGTACAGAGAGGATGCAAATGATGAAACATGGAATGGGTTCGAAGTTAGCGCTTCTCTTGGCCTTGGCTCTGGTGGCGCTTCCCCTGCTCTCCTCCCCGGTGGCGGCGGCGGACGGCGAAGTGGACAGCGGGGACACCGCTTGGCTCATGATCGCCACCGGACTGGTGTTCATAATGACGCCCGCGGTGGCCTTCTTCTACGGAGGGATGCTGCGAAAGAGCAATTTCCTGTCCATGCTGGGACAGAGCATACTGATCATCGGGGTGGTCACCATCATCTGGGTGGTCTTCGGCTACTCGCTCACCTTCGGCACTGACCACGCAGGTCTGATCGGCGGCGCCGAGTACCTGATGCTCAACGGAGTGGACATATCCCCGAGCCTCATAGCGCCCACCGTCCCCCACATCCTGTTCATGATGTACCAGGGGATGTTCGCCATAATCACCGTGGCCCTGATCATCGGGGGCGTGGCCGAACGCATGAAGCTCAGCTCGCTCATCATTTTCCTTTCCATCTGGACCGCGGCGGTCTACGTACCCGTGGCGCACTGGGTTTGGGGCGGCGGATGGATCTACGACCTGGGAGCGCTGGACTTCGCCGGCGGCACGGTGGTGCACATCACCGCCGGAGTATCGGTGCTGGCGGCGGCCCTGGTGCTCGGTAAGCGCATAAACATGGCCAAGGGAGGGCAGGAGGTCCCGCACAACATACCCATGGTGGTGCTGGGCGGCGCGCTGCTCTGGATAGGCTGGTTCGGGTTCAACGGCGGGAGCGCCCTGGCCTCCAACGGTCTGGCGGCGAACGCGTTGGTCGTCACCCATATCTCGGCGGCGGTGGCCGCGACGGTGTGGGGGCTGATCAGCTGGCTGGACACCGGACGGGTGAGCGTGCTTGGCCTCATCTCCGGCGGAGTGGCCGGGCTGGTGGCTATCACCCCCGCGGCAGGATTCGTCAATCCCACCGGCGCTCTGTTCATCGGACTGGGCGCGGCGGTGGTATGCTACGGCGGTATTCTGCTTCGCAAGCGCCTGGGGTTCGATGACGCGCTGGACGTCTGGGGCGTTCATGGCCTGGGCGGAACCTTCGGAGCCATCGCCACCGGGCTCTTCGCCACCACCACCGTCAATGCCGCGGGGAAGGATGGGCTGCTCTACGGAGGCGGGGGCGACCTGCTGGTGGCCCAGCTGATCTCGGTGGCCGCGGTGTGGGCCTTCGCCTTCGGCGCGACCTTTGTGCTCTTGAAGGCGCTGTCCTGGGTGATGCCCCTGCGCATGAGCAAGAACGAGGAGAAAATTGGGGCGGACATCATCCAGCATGGCGAGAGCGCCTACTATCTGAGGTGAAGAAGATGAAGAAGATCGAAGCGATAATCCGCAGCGAGACCCTGGACGCGGTCAAGTGCGGCCTGGAGACCTTGGGAATGAACGCCATGACCATAACCGATGTGCTCGGCCGCGGCGAGCAGAAGGGGCTGGAGTTCACCCACCGGGCCGGCAAGTACCGGGTGGACCTGCTACCCAAGGTCAAGGTCGAGATCGTGGTCAGGGACGAGGACGCCAGGAAGGTCATAGAGGTCATAATGGAGAAGGCCAGGACCGGTGAGATCGGGGACGGGAAGATATTCGTCTGTCCGGTGGAGGAGGTGATAAGGATAAGGACCGGCGAGAGCAGCAGGGGGAAGTCCTGAACCTCTCCCGGGACCTTCCCTTTTTTATCTTTTTTCTTCCCTCCACATATTCGATGAACGCGGAAGAGACCCTTGCCCGCCTGAGGTCGATCTCCGACCGCGCCCGGTTGGAGGGCATGTCCAGGTACGGAATAAAGGTCGACCGCGCCCTGGGCGTGAGCATGCCGGAGATGAGGTCTTTCGCCAAAACCCTAGGCAAGGACCACCAGCTGGCCATGGACCTCTGGCGTTCGGGCGTCCATGAGGCGAGGATAATGACCAGCCTCCTGGCCGACCCGAAGATCCTCACCGAGGAACAGATGGAGGAGATGGTCAGGGACCTGGATTCCTGGGACGTCTGCGACCAGTGCAGCTCCAACCTGTTCAGCCGCTCCCCCCTGGCCCTGCGGAAAGCGTTGGAATGGTCGGGAAGGGAGGGGGAGTTCCAGAAGCGGGCGGGGTTCGTTACCATGGCCGCGCTGGCCGTCCACGGGAAGAAATTGAGGGAGGAGGACCTGGTCCTCATGCTCGACGCAACGGTCAGGGAGAGCCACGACGATCGCAACTATGTGCGCAAGGCGGTGAACTGGGCCCTGCGGCAGATCGGCAAACGGGATATGAGAACGAACGCTCTGGCCATAAGCGCCGCCGAGAGAATCATGGCCAAGGGCGACC
>JAKPZB010000019.1 GCA_029560215.1 Methanobacteriota archaeon
TATTGCCCGAGTCGGAAAGGCTGTGGGGAAACCAGGATGGATCCAGCATGATTTGAGGATCATGCCCGTAGGAAAAGGTCCTATCCGCGCGCTCCTTCGGGGGCGGGTCCGCCCATGCGCTTCCTGACTTAAGACGGGACAAGCGGTGTGACGGATGGCGATCGAGACCCTCCGGGGATTCGAAAGCTAGGAAGGACGTCATCGAGGTGACGAAACACCCATCTGCAGATGCGGGTTCGTCAAGTAGGGACGAAGTACCTTCGAGCACCGATCTCGGGCACCCTTCTCCATCACATTTGCGGACAAACCTCATTCTTCATGTATGGCTCGGGAATAGGTTTAAAATACTTCACGGACTTCAGGGTATAATCTCATTTATATCCTGGTAACAGAGGTCTTCACATGTCAGCTGAGGAGGAAAATGTGAGCAAGGCGATGGCACCCGTGGTGTCCAAGCTGCAAGATGCGATCGGAAGGGAGAACGTAAAGACCAGCAAGATGGAGAGGCTCCTGTACAGCCATGACCTCGCCCCGCTGCCCAATATCGCCCAGATCGCCTTCAAGAACATTCCGGACGTGGTCGTCCGGCCTCACACCACGGAGGACGTGGCCAAGATCGTCAAGATCGCCGCTGAGGAGAAGGTCCCGATCACTCCGCGCGGAGCTTCCACCTGGGGATTGGGCGGTTCCACCCCGGTATTCGGCGGCATCCTTATCGACATGTCCGGCGGCATGAACCAGATCGTCAAGGTCGACAAGGAGAACCTCTTCATAAAGGCCCAGGCCGGATGCACCTGGAAGCAGGTAATGGAGGCCGCTCTGGAGAACGGCATGATGCTTGGGGCCCACCCCAGCTCCTTCCCCTCCGCCACCCTGGGCGGCTGGATATCCGTCAACGGCGTGGGCATGGGAACCATGAAGTACGGGACCAGCGGGGACATGATCCGGAACATGGAGGTCGTCATGCCTGACGGCACCGTGGTGGAGACCGGGTACGACCTCATCGTGGACAACGAAACGGGCTACAACCTCAACCGCCTGATCGTGGGCGCCGAGGGAACATTGGCCCACATCTGCACCGTCACCTTCAAGCTGGAGCCTGCCCCGGAGGTCATGAGGGCCCTCACCTACGCCTTCCCGACCCTCAAGGAGGCCGGAAAGCCGTTGATGGACATCCTCCGCTCCCGGATCAGGCCTCTGCACATCGGTTACAGCGACCCCAACCACTTCGAGCTGCTCCGCAAGGCCGGCAAGCACGCCATCGAGGACGGCGCCGTGCTCAACATCGAGCTGGAGGGCGACAAGGAGGTCGTGGCCTGGGAGGAGAAGAAGATCGACGAGATCATGGCCAAGTATAACGCCAAGAGGCTCTCCGACGAGGTCGCCGCCCACGAGTGGGACGAGCGCTGCTATGAATACCGCTGCCGCGAGGTCGGCATAGGCAGCATCCCCGGGGAGGTCGTGGTTCCCGCCAACAAGTTCGAGGAAACCGTGGACGCCTGCTACAACCTTCTGAAGGAGCTGAAAATGACCGGAGCTATCATCGGCTCGGTGGTCGACCGCAACACGGTCATGTTCATGCCCTATTACCTGTTCAACCCGGACGACCTGCCGCAGATGACCGCTTTCGGTTTCAACACCAAGCTGGCCAACTACTCCATGACCGTCGGGGGCCGCCCGCTGGGCTTCGGCGCCTTCTTCGCCTCCAACCTCGACCCCATCCGCGGAACGGGCGCGAAGTACATCAGGGACATCAAGAAGGTCATCGACCCGGACGACATCATGAACCCTGGAAAGCTCACGGGCACCACCCTGCGCTACGGGATCAAGATCCCGCCCGCCCTGTTCAATCTCGGAATGGGCGCCATGGGCATGGTCAAGAGGATGATCCCCACCAAGGACATCGTCGCCGAGGCCCAGGAGGCCTACGCCCAGGAGCGGGCCCTAAAGGAACGCGACGGCCGGCACAAGAGCCACTGAAACTCCAAAACGGGCCCGGGGCCCGTTCTCATTTTTTATAAAATAGATTAAAGGGTTTTCTCTAGTTCTTGGCGTACTTCTCGGGGTTCGCGTCGAACTTCTTCTTGCAGCCGGGGGCGCAGAAGTAGTATTTCTTGCCCTTGTGTTCGGAGGTCCATTTCGCGCTCTTCTCCTCGACCTCCATCAGGCATATCGGGTCTATCGCCGTTCAATCACCTCCTTTCCTTTTGATCTCGGGCGTATAGCGTTTGAGCAGGGCGGCGTTGGACACCACGGACACCGACGAGAAGGCCATGGCCCCCGCCGCGATTATCGGTGACAGAAGTATCCCCAGGAACGGGTACAGCACCCCGGCGGCCACCGGTATGCCGGCCGTGTTATAACCGAAGGCCCAGAACAGGTTCTGCCTTATCTTGCGCATGGTCTGCCGGCTGAGCTGGATCGCCGCCACCGCGTCCCTCGGATCGTCCTTGATGAGCACGATGTTCCCGGCCTCCACGGCCACGTCCGTGCCGGAGCCGATGGCCATGCCCACGTCGGCCTGGGCGAGAGCCGGGGCATCGTTGATGCCGTCCCCCACCATGGCCACCTTCCGGCCTTCCGACTGCAGGCGGGAGACCTCCTTGGCCTTGTCGCCGGGAAGCACTTCCGCGAGCACCTTTTCGATGCCCAGCTTCTTGGCGATGGCCTGGGCGGTGCGTCGGTTGTCCCCGGTGATCATGACCACCTCGATGCCCATGCGCTTCAGCTCGGCGACGGCCTCCGCCGAGGTCGGCTTCAGGACGTCGGCGATGCCGATGGCGCCGCACAGCCTTCCGTCGATGACGATCAGAACGGCGGTCATGCCCCGCTCCTCCAGGGAGGCCACGTCCTTCTCCCTCTCGCCGAGCGGCAGCCCCATCTCCTCGAGCAGGCCGCGGTTCCCGACCACGATCTCCCGGCCTTTCACTTTGGCTTTTACCCCTTTACCGGCCAGTCCCTCGAAGCCCTCGATGTCGAACATTTCCAGGCCGTCGGCCTTGGCCTTGCGGACGATAGCCTCTCCCAGGGGGTGCTCGGAACCCACCTCGGCGCTCGCCACCATCGAGAGCATGTTCGGGCAGGAGGCGTCGAAGGATAGAACCTCCACCACCTCCGGCCGGCCCTCGGTGAGCGTGCCGGTCTTGTCGAAGACCACGGTGTCCACCGTCCCGGCGACCTCCAGGGAATCGCCCCCTTTGATAAGTATCCCGTTCTCCGCGCCCTTGCCGGTGCCCACCATGATGGCGGTGGGCGTGGCTAGACCCAGAGCGCAGGGGCAGGCGATGACCAGCACGGTGATGAATATGGTCAAAGAGAAGGTGAAGGCCGGCTCACCGGAAGCGAAGGCCGGGACCCCCAGGAAGTACCATATCAGGAACGCCACCAGGGCGATGGTGATCACCGTCGGCACGAATATGGCCGACACCCGGTCAGCCAGCCTCTGGATGGGGGCCTTGGCCACCTGAGCGTCCTCTACCAGCTTGACTATCTGGGCCAGGGCGGTGTCCTTGCCCACCTTGGTGGCCCTCACCCGCAAAAGGCCGCTGCCATTTACGGTGGCCCCGATGACATCTGACCCTTCCTCCTTGGAAACCGGCAGGCTCTCCCCGGTGATGATGCTCTCGTCAACGGAGGAACGGCCGTCGATGACCACGCCGTCGGTGGGTATCTTCTCTCCGGGGCGTACCACCATCACGTCCCCCACGTCCAGATCGTCGACGGACATCTCCACCTCCTGTCCGTCCCGGATCACCCGGGCGGTCTTGGCCTGAAGCCCCATCAGCCGCTTGATGGCCTCCGAGGTGCTCCCTTTGGCCTTGGCTTCCAGGTACTTGCCGAACAGGATGAGCGCGACGATCATGGCCGAGCTGTCGAAGTACACGTGGTCCATGGCCACCAGTCCGGGGGCGAAGATCACCGCCACGCTGTAGAAGTAGGCGGCCGACGTACCAACGGCGATCAGGGTGTCCATGTTGGCCGTGCGGTTGCGCAGGGCCTTGTACGCCCCGATGTAGAACTGGTACCCGGCGATGAACTGCACCGGCGTGGCCAGGGCGAACATGATCAGGTTCCCCCACTCCATCAGGAAATGGTGCCAAAGGTCGGTGAAGTCCATGATCAGCATGATCAGCATGGTCGGCACCGCCAGGACCAGAGAGAGCGCCAGCAGCGATCCCTGCCGGCGGGTCTCCTTCTCCCTCATCTCCTTTTCCAGGTCCAGGGTCTGGGCCTCGATGACCTCGTAACCGGCGTCTACCACCGCCTTCTTGATCTGGGCGACCCGGACCCGTTGCGGATCGTAACGAACGGTGAGCTTCTCGGTGACCAGGTTGACCGAGGCGGAGAGCACTCCATCCAGCTCTCCCACCGCCTCCTCCACGGTGTTGACGCAGGAGGCGCAGCTCATTCCCCCGATGGACAGGGTGAGCTCGTTCATGACGACCCCGTATCCGGCGTCCTCCACCGCCCGGCGCATCTTGGCCACGTCCACCTTCTCCGGGTCGAAGGTCACCGACGCCCTTTCGGTGGCCAGGTTGACATCGGCCTGCAGGACCCCTTCCAGCTCGTTCAGGGAGTCGGCTATGGTGCCCGCGCAGGTGGCGCAGGTCATGCCGGTCACCGGAAACGACGCGCTCTTGCGCTTGGCCTCGGAAACCTTCCCCAGGTCGTCGCTCATCGAGTGTTCAACCATGCTGATGGGTGAAAAAGGTTTTGACAGAACTATCGCAAGGCGATCACGTCGATCTCCACCGCCGCGCCCTTGGGAAGGGCGGACACCTGGACGGCGGTGCGGGCGGGGTAGGGCGGAGCAAAGAAGCCCGCGTAGACCTGGTTGATCTCCGGGAAGCGGGAGAGGTCGGTGAGATATACGGTCACTTTGAGCGCCCGGTGGAGCGAGCTTCCCGCGCCTCGCAGAACGGATTCCAGGTTGACCAGGGCCTGCCGGGCCTGCTCCACCGCGTCCTCGGACAGTTTGCCGGTCGCCGGGTCCAGTCCCAGCTGGCCGGAGCAGAACACCAGGTCCCCCTGGACCACCGCCTGGGAGTACGGACCTATCGGGGCGGGGGCGTTGTCCACCCGGACCTCCCTCATCGCCATCCCTCCAGCAGTCCAGGCAGCTCGGCCACGCTGTCCATGATCACGTCGGGGTTCAGCGCCTTCCACATCTCCGCGGTGAAGGTCCCGGTGAGCACCGCGGCGAACGGGCTCCCCGCTCCCTGCGCGCACAGCAGGTCGGTGTCATGGTCCCCCACGAAGAGGCATTCGCCGCCCCTCAGTCCCAGGGCCTCGTACACCCTGCGCAGCGCCAGCGGGTTCGGTTTGGCCTCGGTGAGCGGATGGTCGTCCCGGCACATCACCACCTCGAACCCGCCGTCCAGGTTCGCGGCGCGCAGCGCCCTTTCGGTGTAGGCCCGGCTGCCTCTGGTCAGCACCGCGGTCCGGAGCCCCTTCGATCTCAGATAGCTCAAGACCTCGGAGGTCCCGGGAACCTCCCGGCTCTCCTCCACCCGGGCCATCTCCACCTCCAACGACACCCGGTTCAGGTCCCTCTCCAGAGCCTCGGCCCAGCCGTCCTGGCTGTGGATCTTGAAATAGGAATAGGCCCGCACGATGCTCTCGTTGACCTTGCCGTGGGGGTCCAGGATGTCCTTGGGCAGGCCGTGCTGCAGCAGCGTCTCGGCGATGCCCCGGTTCATCCTGCGGAAATCTATGGTGGTCCGGATCAAAGTGCCGTCCATATCGAAGACTATCGCCTTCAGTCCGTTGGGCCTGAGGCCTTTCCATACGATGGGGCTCATGGTCGGGGAGCATCAAGCTATGTTGATAATTAATTGTTCCGTCCCCTGGTGTCCGTCAAAAAAAGATACTTCCAGTGCACTTATTTTATCGTCGTTCCCGGTTATAAATATAAAAACTTATCGGTAGCATGCTCAAATACCCATTTTATATGCACAAGTCGAAACGGGTCTAAATACAATACTCAAGTGTTGCTGATGATGATAAAGAAGAAAGTACTGATTGGGGTGGCGGCCCTGTTCGTCATATCCGCCTGCGCTCTGCTTCTGGGATCCTCGGTCGGCCTGATGACCGGCGTACAGGCCATCCCGTTCATCGACCCGCATGCCATTCCGTTCATCGATCCCCATGCTATACCCTTCATAGATCCCCACGCGATACCGTTCATCGACCCGCATGCCATTCCGTTCATAGATCCGCACGCGGTCTCGATCTAAGCATCGCGAACCCGATGAAAAGTGCGCCTCAGGCGCACAGCCTTTCCCTATTCTCCCTTACCTTTTCCAACAGTTTCTGGTGGCCTATGCGGGTGGCGATCGCGTGCGCCTCGTCAAGCAGCTCCCTGGCCTCCTGCACCTCGCCGTTGTGCACGAAGACGTCGGCCACCTCCATCAGCCACTGTCCCAGCCGGGAGGGCATGTCGATCCCTCGGAGCAGCTCCAGGGACCTCATGAACTGCGGACGGGCCTCGCTCCATTGCCGGCGTCCTGTGTGTATGTATCCCTTGTGGAAGAGCAGTGTGGAGGTCATCAGGGGGTCGTCAAGCTTGGCGGCGATGGGCAGGCAGCGGTCGACCAGTTCTTCCGCCCCGTCCAGGTCCTCCATGCTCAGCTTGCATCCCGCCAGGTTCGATAGGGCGTAGCCCATGGTGCTCAGGTCGCCCACCGCGTTGGCCAGCTCTATCGACCTTTCCAGGTAGGCCTCTCCCTCGCTGTTGCGCTCCAGGGCGCACAGGTCGTTGCCGATGCTGATGCAGGCCTTGGCCATCATGGTGGTGTCGCCCCGGCGCTCCAATATCGCCAGGGCCTCCTTCTTCAGGTCTATGGCCTTGTCATACTCCCGCAAGGAGGACCGTGCCCTTCCCATGCCATAGAGCGCCTTGCCCAACGCCAGGTCGTCGGAGAGGTCGGCGGCGATCTCCCGGGCCTTCTGGAAGCGTTCCAGGGCCTCCACGTTCATGCCCCGGCGCTCCAACACCCCTCCCATGTCGTAGAGGATATCGGCCGCGGTGGCCCGGTCCCCGGTGCGAGCGGCTATGTCCAGCCCCTCCTGGAGCAGGGCGGACGCCCGCTCGTAATCGGCCCGGTTGAGACAGATGACCCCCATCATCCGGTCCACCTCGCTTAAAGCACGGCTGTCGATGCGCTCGGGGGAGGACGACCGCAGGGCGCTCAAAGCCTCCATCGCCCGGTCCCATTCTCCCTGCAGGTAGAGCACCTCGCCCTGCAGGAGACCGATCTCCACCAGGTCCTTGCGCTCCGCCCCATCCAGGTCCCGCACCAGACGATCGAGCAGGGGGGCGAACTGGGTGGCGTAGCCCTTATTGATGATGGAGCGCCCGTCACCGGCGGCTATGGAGGCGGCGGTCTGCAGATCGCCGGCCATCAGCGAATGGTAAAGCCCTTCCACCCGGGCGGGGGCCGAGCCGTCCTGCAGGTAGTAGCGGGCGGCCGCCCGATGATACACCCTTCTCTGCCTGGGGGTGAGCCGGGACAGCGAGAACTCCCTGAGCAGGTCGTGCATGCCGATGAGCCTGCCCACCGACTCGTAGATGATGGACTTGGACAGGAGCGAATCCACGGCCTCGTAGCTGACGGCGTAGTCCGCCCCTTCCAGCTCCACCTTTTCCATGCCGGCGGCCAGATGAATCTCCTCCTCCATGATGAAGAAGGCGTCGATGAGCACCGGGTAGCGGAAGACGGCGGCGATGCTCATGATCTTCCGCTCCGCCACGCCCAGCCGGGAGAACACCTCCTGCTCGATGAAGATGCGGATGTTCTTGCCCAGCGCCAGTTTCGGATCGTCGATGAGCTCCAGGAACAGCGGATGCCCGCTGGTGACCCGGAAGACCTCCTCCACGTCCGCCGCGGAGAGGCCGCGGGAGCGCATCATCTGCAGGCTGCTGTCCTTATCCAGCCCTTCAAGGTTGAGCTCCTCCACCGTCCCCCGGAAGACCGCGCTCCGGGAATAGAAGGTGGGAAGCTCCCGGGCGGTGCACACCGCCCGCACCTTCTCCATCCCTTCCATGACGGTCAGCAGTGCCCCCAGGAACTCCAGCACGGAGGGCTCGGCCTTGTGCACGTCGTCGAATATCAGCAGGACGGAAACGTCCTTCAGGTCCGTCTCCAGGATATGGGTGGCCTCCCCCACCAACGGCGCCTCGGTCTGGTTCAGGTACCATTCCAGGTTCCGCCGCCCCATCTGCGAGAGGAACTCGGCCAGCGGCCGGAGCAGCGCCTTGAGGTTGGCCCATTCGTGAACTTTGTACCAGAACACGTTGGTGCTCTCCCGCACATTCTGGGCGAACTTGGCCAGCAGGGTGGTCTTCCCTATTCCAGGGATCCCGTTGATCACCACCATGCGCTTCACCTCGGAGCTCAGGAGGCCGGACAGCAGCCCGATCTCTCTCTCCCGCCCGTAGAAGGCGCGAACGGCGGGCTTCTTGTCCGTGAAGTCCACGTACCTCCTTTCCTCGCGCATGCGGTTCTCGTGGAAGCCGCGGCAGTCGATGCTTCCCTGGGCGATCCCGTTGATAAGTTCCAGGAGGTCGTACCGCTTGGGAAGGTAGTTTCCCAAACGGCCTATCTCGTCCTGCAGGCGCTGTCCCTGCAGATCGATGATGTCCACCGTGGTGGACTCCACGTTCTGCTTTATGACCTTGGCCTTCTCCAGGCCCCGGGGGCTCAGGAAGTACACCTTGCGCACGCTGGGCAGCCCCTTCACGTGGCGGGTGAAGGCGTCGACCGTCCCCTCGTTCCCCATCTCCGCCAGGACCTTGGCCACGTTGTTGCGGCCGACGTCCACCGCCTTGGCCACGCCCTCCTGGGTAACGCTCTGGGGCGAATCGGAGTCCATCGCGAAGCGCTGCTGGAACAGCAGGTGGAGGAACACCCGCTCCTTCACGGTCAGCAGGGAGCGCCCCGGAGTGTGGTTCACGAGGAAAAATCACTTTCCCCTATCAATAGTCTTCCACCTGCCATGCGCTCCCTGATTCTCACCGCGTGAATGTAGCATGCTCAAAACTCCTTTAAATACCGTTAAAGCGAAGATAAGGTCCAAGCAACGGAGGAATGCTGAATGACAGGAAATATGGATGCCAAAGTGTCCCTTCTCATGGAGGGCTATCCTCGCAACGGGTTCGCGGTGTTCTCGAACTTCCTTGGTAAGGACCAGGGAGTGTGCATCACCCGCCTGCACCCCGAGTACGTGGTGGAGAAATACGGCCTGAAGAACTCCCGCTTCCACTGGCTGAGCGGGGTCAAGCAGCAGGGAACTCTCTCCCCGAAGAACGTCTCGGCGCTGGTCAAGCAGGTCCGGGGCGAGATCAAGGACGGTCAGCGCAAGTTCTTCCTGGACGGCCTGGAGTACCTGCTCCTGTGGAACGACATGAACGGGATAGTGGCCTCCCTCAAGGAGATCGAGAAGGACCTGGAGAAGGCCGAGGGAAGCATGATCGTGTCCATCGATCCGCTCACCTTCGAGGAGAAGGACCTCAGGAAGCTGAAGGACTCCTTTCCCCGGATGCCCGAGCTCAGCGCAGGATCTCAGCAAACCGACGCAGACGTGCCAGCTGGCAAGGGTCGAATAGGCGCGGATCTACTGGTATCAAGAGGATTGACCGCGACTCCATGACCACGTCGTTCAGTTCCTCCAAGAATATGTTCAAGGTCCGGAAATCGGTGAACAGCGATATGTATTCCAGACCGTCCAGGACCGCCGCGGCGTTCTTTCGCGAGGAGACGAAATCGGCGATCTCCTCCACCACCTTTTCCAATTGATCGGGCGAGAGGCGCGGGGTGCTCCCCGTCTCGCTCAGCCAGACCCCCTTGATTTCCTGCAACGGATAGCGTTCCCGAAGCAGGTCCGGGTGCATCCGGCTTACGCAGATGATCTCCTTCCCCAAGGAGGCCAGGCCGTTTATGAGCGAGAGGGTCTTGTCCAGGCGCTCGTTGATGACCATGTAGATCCGCCCATGGTCCAGACTGAACAGGCCGTAATCTGAACATACGTCTATGGAGTAGAACTTTCCACCATGATCGAGATCGGCGTTCATGCGATCGGCCCGGCGCGCTTCCCCTAGCGCTGAGAGGGATAAAGCGGTGGAGGATAAATAATGGTATTCGAAAAAATACGACGATTTGAAAATAATGAGAAGGGGGCGGAGCCCCCGGGGTTTCAGACCATATTCCCGCTGAGGTATTTCTCGTAGGCGGTCATGTCCAGCAGCCCGTGCCCGGACAGGTTGAAGACGATGACCTTCTCCTCGTTCTTGCGCTTGGCCTCCATGGCCAGGTCTATCGCCACCGCTATGGCGTGGGTGCTCTCCGGCGCCGGGATCACTCCCTCCGCGTTGGCGAACATGACCCCCGCCTCGAAGGTCACCTTCTGCTCCACGGCCACCGGCCGGACGTAGCCCAGGTCCTTCATCAGGCTGACCGTCGGAGCCATGCCGTGGTAGCGCAGCCCGCCGGCGTGGATGGCCGAGGGGATGAACTCGTGGCCCAGGGTGTACATCTTGAGCAGGGGGGTCATTCCGGCGGTGTCCCCGAAGTCGTAGCGGTACTCGCCCTTGGACAGCGAGGGAACGGACGACGGCTCGGCGGCGACGAAGTCGGTATCTATCTTGCCCTGGATCTTCTTGGCCAACATGGGGAAGGAGAACCCGGAGAAGTTGCTTCCTCCCCCGACGCAGGCGATCATGTGGTCCGGAACCACATCGGCCATCTCCAGCTGCTTTATGAGCTCCTGCCCTATGACGGTCTGGTGCAGCATCACGTGGTTGAGCACGCTGCCCAGGCTGTACTTGGTGTTCTTCTCGCTGACGGCCATCTCGATGGCCTCGCTGATGGCTATGCCCAAGCTACCCGGGGTGTCCGGGTACTTCTTCTTGATCTCCCGGCCGAACTTGGTCTCCCCGCTCGGCGACGAGTACACCTTGGCGCCGTAGGTCTCCATGGCGAAGCGGCGGTACGGCTTGGAGTCGTAGGAGGAGCAGGTCATGAACACCTTGCAGCTGATGTCGAACATCGAGCAGGCGAGGGCCAGGGACATTCCCCACTGGCCGGCCCCGGTCTCGGTGGTGATGTGCTCCGTCCCGGCCTTCATGTTGTAGTAAGCCTGCGGCACGGCAGTGTTCGGCTTGTGCGACCCGCAGGGGCTGAGGTCCTCCCGCTTGTAGAAGATCTTGGCCGGGGTCTTCAGCATCTTTTCCAATCTCACCGCCCTCACCAACGGGGAGGGGCGGTTGAGCATGATGTATGCCTCCCGCAGCTCCTCCGGTATGTCGATGTAACGTTCAGTCGACACCTCCTGCTCGATGAGGTTGCGGGGGAATATGGCCTCCAGGTCCTTGGGGCTCGCTGGCTCGTTCGTCGCCGGGTTGTGCGGCGGCGGGAGCGGTACCGGGGAATCGGCCGCGATGTTGTACCACTGCTTTGGAATATCATCAATGCCCAGGGTGAACTTGATGTCCTGTCTCATGGAAGATGGGGAAGTTGAAGTCAATATATATCATTTATGGTCATTAATGAACATAAGTGTTCATTACGATGTAAGGGCTCTCGAACACGAAACGGCCCTGAAGATCGAATGGCCTTATACACAACGCTCTTGGATCATTGTTCGGAGCATCTTTACCATGATAATATGGTCTAAAGAGCCAGGATAGGAAAAGTTTGTTATCTCCCGGGAACATTCACCGGGGATAGCATGAGATACGGCGCCACCACCCGGCTCAGCCCCGAGAGGGCCTTGGAGAAAGCCCAGGAATACTTCGGAAAGTTGGAGCTGGCCCTGCAGGAGCGTTCCGACCGCCACGCGCTATTCAGCAATGTCGCCGGTCACGTTCTCGTCACCGTCACCGCGGAGAACGGAACAGAGCTGGACATCGAGACCATAGGATACGATAGCCAGGTCAAGACCTTCCTGCAGCGGATCGGCTAGCAGGACTGACATTCGGTGACCTTCATATTGCCGCGGTCCTTCAGCAAGCGTTTCTTGATTTCCGGTCCGGACATGACGCCCTCGTCGGTGATCACCGCGGTGACCAGTTCCAAAGGGGTGAGCTCGAAGACGGTCTCCCTGATCCTAGCGTTCTCAAGGACCGACTCGCTTTCCATGGCGTCCATCTCCAGCACCGGGATGAGCTTGGATGTGGAGCATAGAACCACGAACGGCTTCCCGAACTCCCTGGCGGCCAAAGCCAGGCTCATGGTCCCCACCTTGTTCACCACGCCCTCCGGGCATACGCCGTCCGCCCCGACCAGCACTATATCGGCCTTCTGTACCTCGCAGGGTATCATGGAGTCCCGGAACAGGGAGGCGCGTCGGCCCTTCTCGAGCAACCTGCGGCAGGTGGTGACGCCCTCCCCCATCGGCAGCGACTCGGCCACGGAGACCTCCACGTCATCGGGCAGCGAATCAAGCGCGCCCAGGACCGTGCCGGAATAGGATACGGTGACCACCTTGCTAGGTCGATACGCCCCCGCCAGGTTCCGAGTGATCTTCTCCGGAACCTGGCGGGGGCGTATCGACCTAGCAAGGTGG
>JAKPZB010000020.1 GCA_029560215.1 Methanobacteriota archaeon
CCACCCGCTCATACTGCGAGGTCATCTCGGCCAGCAGACCGTTACCTACTATGCAGCTGCCGCACCAGAGGCCGCAATGACCGATCTGGCCTTTGACGTTATCGAAATGGGAGCGGTCCATATGAGAAATCGATTCGCGCGGGGAGACTTCAAATCTCCTATCATCGGTCACATGGATCTGTCATTTCCCTTACCGTTCTCGATAGATGTAGCAGATTCCGGTATTGCCAATCCCGTTCGGTCGCGATCAATATCTGGTCGTGAGGATCGGTTGCCCATACGGCCTTGGTTGCGTACCAGGCGGCGGCGATGGAATGCGTCTTCACATGGGCTGTGACCATCGCCTGCCCGCAGGCTCGGGCGGCGAACTGGGCGGATGAACCCTCTTTCGCCTCCCGAGCGGCGGCATGGGCGTTCAACGACGCCCTGCGCACCTCGGACATCCGAAGACTCCAGTTCTTTCCCATTCCCTCAGTTTCAAAATGGCCGTCCGGGGACGGTCGTCCTGCGGGAACTCCTTCTCGAAAAGCGGCAACACCCGTTCGGCGCATTCCGCGGCCCATAACGCCAGGACGCGATGATCGCATGACCTGGCCAGCCTGTCTATCTCCGCGCTGAGCGGGTCGTCAACGAACCTAGGCTTGGCCATGAATACGCCATCCCCTCCCGGATATGTGTAATTTATCCATTGATTAGGATGACTGGCCGATCTTGTTGTCAGCATCATTTTCCATAATTCCGCATGAAAATGAATGCACAACCATTAAGCCCCTTCAACGCCAAGGGCAATCTATGAGCGTCACCGAGGTCGGGGACCAGAAGAAGTGCGCGGTGTGCGGAGGAATGAACCCCGCCGGCGCGGTCAAGTGCCAGCTGTGCGGGTCCTTGTTGATGTAAAGGTCAGGTCGCCCTCGCCCGATCTTCCCACCAAAGTTCCAGCTGAGACCAAGGGTGCGGTTCAGCGCGCTTTTCGCTGGACGAACGACTCATGGATCTTTCTGACCTCTAGTTCCTGGATCTCATCAGCGGTCATCTTGCCCCCGCTCTTCATGACCTTGACCACTTCCGCCGATGGATTGGTGAAAACATAGAGATTGATGTTCTTCACCGTACTGTCCTTGAAACGGTACTTGTAGGCCAAAGGCAACTTGACCGATTGCATGAACTCGCTTATGCTGAGCTCCTGATCGATGTCCTGTCCGCCCAGAACGTTGAGGCACATCTCCAGCGCGTACTTGCCGAAGGCCAGAACGTTTATCTCGCTCTTCCCCAGGACCTTCAGCTCGGAGATGAAATGCTCCCGGCACCTGGTGGCCGCCTTACGCCACTCTTTATTGACGTCCCGGTCACCGTTCACAGGAACGCACTTCAGGGCGTGCGTCCAGTATATCCGGGAAGCGGAAGGATCGAACGGCCCGAATATCTGGGCCACCTTGCTCAGAGGATTGGCCTTCCTGACCTCCTCCGGCGAACCTTTGCCAAGGGCGAGGGAGGAGAGCTTGGCCGAGGCGCCGTCGCCCAGCGGACGCAGCCAATGGCCGGGCTCCTGGGAGACGATGACGAAATCCACTTTGCCCGGCTCCCTCGGCTCGAAGAGCACTGGGACCTTCTGGGCATCGCGGGGGCATCCTTGGCACTTACCATGGACGTTAGAGACGACATTGGCCCACCCTCCTCCCTGGATATCCATGAGCGGTCATCGACAATCTCTGATTAAAGGGTTGTTCGCCCTTCATCTTTCCCGCCCACGTGATCAACGGAGATGCGGAACCTCATATCTATTGTGGCGGATGGCGATAAATGCTTATGCCCACGGGGCCATCCCTTGGCGATAAGGATGGAACGCCACATCGCCCGCAAGAAGGTCAAGGAGATTATGACCCAGGAAGTGGTCACGGTAGCCCCGGAGACCGATCTACGGACCTTGAAGGAGATGTTCGAGAGATACGACTTCAACACCTTCCCGGTGGTGGACGGGAGGAAGATGGTGGGGATCGTTTCCAAGCTCGACCTGCTGAAGGCCTTCAGCCCCGGGCTGTACGTGAGCTTGGGGCGGGCCTTGAAGCTCTACAGCAAGGACGCCGCGGACATCATGCACACCGCCACCATCTTCGTGTCGCCGGAGGATGACGTATCCAAGGCCGCCGACTACATGGTGGAGTTCAAGCTGCGCAGCGTCCCGGTGCTGGAGAAGGGCGCGCTGAAGGGAATGGTCTCCAGGCAGGACATCATTCGCTGTCTGAAGATCGAGTGACCTGGTTCTTCCTCTTCTTGTACAGGAAGTATACGACCAGCGCCACCCCCAGCCCGGCCAGTATCACTAAGTCCAGATGAAGGCTGTCGGTCCGCTCCCAGAACTGTATCCAGTTCTCCCCCAGCAGGTAACCGGCGGTGACCAGCACGGTGTTCCAGACCATCGCCCCGGAGAAGGTGAAGATGGCGAACTTCTTGCGGTCCATCTTGGACAGCCCGGCCGGGAAGGATATGACCGAACGGATGCCGGGAAGCGAATGGCCGATGAAGATCCCCCAGACCCCCCAGCGCTTGAACCACCGCTCGGCGGAGGCCATCTTCTTCTCGTCCAGCCCGAAGAATATTCCAAACCGGTCGATTAACGGGCGTCCGAGCCACAAGGCCAGGATATAAGCGACCGAGGAACCTAGGACCGCTCCCAGGCTCCCCACCAGGATGACCAGGAAGTAGTTCAGCTCGCCGGTGTAGGCGACGTAGCCGGCGAAGGGCATGATGAGCTCGCTCGGTATGGGGGTGAAGATGCCCTCCACGAGCATGGCCAGGAATATCCCTAGATATCCGGTGGCGTTGATGAGGTCGATTATGATCTGGTTGAGCGTGTCGATGATCATTTCGCTTTCACATGCCGGCTTTTTGGTTATCGCTCCCCAGTATTAATAATCAGCAGAGGAACCTGTCATTTTCATTCCTAACCGATGTAACATACCAATGTCTATAAGCCCCCGGGAGCACGTATCAGTGATGAGTGAGACGAACTTGAAAGCCTCCTTGGGGCATGCTTCGGTGATCCGGGTGCTGGAGAAGACCGCGGGTTTCAGCGGTCCAGTGGCGGATGACGTGGCGTTACGCGTGTTGAACTACTTTGGTTATTTGGACGAGATCATCGACAACGCCCTGGACCACGACGACCGCAGGCTGTTCTACTTCCTGCAGGACATGAAGATACTGAGCACCCGCTGGGAGGAGACGCAGCTGGCCAGCGGTCGCAACTGGCGCATCTTCTACTGGTCCTTCAACTGGGAGAACATCAACCGCATCCTGGAGGACCGCCCGCCCAAGGACGAGCCGGTGGACCTGTACCGCAGCCTGCCCGAATCGGTGTGGTGCCGCGGGGAGCAGGAAGGCGTGGCCTGAGGGGAAACGATTATTCCCTGCAACCGGATGACCGTACCATGAAGTTCTGCTACTGCCCCGACTGCAAGGACCTCACTCCCACCGCCTGGTACCGGCGCAAGGTGTGCAAGCTGTGCGGAGGGGCCTGCAGGATCATCACCGTCCCCATCTATTACTACGGGGCGGCGATGTACGCGCTGAGCGCGGTGGGCGCCTTCCTGGTCGGCGCGGAGATCCTTCGCTACGATCTCGGCCTGGGGGACCTGAGGCTGTACCTGATGTTCGGCAGCCTGATCCTGGCCATGGTCTTCGCCGGACTGGAGAGCGCCCGGGCGGCGGACATAGCCCAGAAGCAGGTGGGAAAGGTGCTCTAGGCCAGGAACAGGGTCGATACGACCGAGCCATCTCCCAGTTCCCGGCGGTCGGCGTACACCTCTCCCCCTTCCGGCGGTTCTGAACCGAACCGCAGTTCGGTCGCACCCAGCTCGATGACCAGCCATGCTCCGCTTCGCTCGGTTCCAAGTTCGGCGATGGTCCCGTTGACCATCCTCTCGATGAGCGGGACCTGTTCCTGGCTGGGAGTTCCGTTCAGCGAGAGGGCTATGAGATAATCGGACAAGGTGGCCGAGGACAGGGGACTGCCGTCCTCTCCGGACAGTTCGCCGGAGAGCATGACCGCATGATATGAGCGCAGAAGCTCCATCCTATCTTCATCCTCGTGATAGGGGGCGATGTGGAGAATGGCCACCAGCAACGTCAGCACTACCAGGAAGATCAGGGCGTCCACCACCATGGCCATCCCATGGCGGTCCTTCCTCAGTGCCATGCCCGCACCTCCATCACCCCGGGGACGTCCCTGCCTCCCACCTCGATGAGCATTGGCCGCTTGAAGGCCAGCACGTCCCCCTGGGATCCCTCTCCCAGGTTCAGCTCGAGCAGGGGCGCGGGATCGCCCGACAAGCGGTAGGCGATGCTCATTCCCCGTATCCCCTCGGGTAGCTCCGAACGGTCGAGACGCTCGGCCGACGCGTCCAGACCGATAGCCGTTTCCTCGGAAAAGAGACCGTTGGCGGTCAGCCAGGAGATCAGCTCCGCCTGATCGATCTCCTCCTCCACCTGCAGCGTTCCTGACGCCAACACCACTAGGAACACCGAAGAGGCGGTGATCACCACCATCACCGCCAGTATCGATTCTAGGAAACCGCCTACACCTTCACGGTCCATGCACCTCCTGGCATTACGCACGGACCTTCAGTGGGGCGGAGGGTAAAGGCGGATGTCCTTAACTGTAGGCTAACTCAGAACACGCCCTTCCGGTAATGGCCGAGGCTGCTGCGTCCGCACTTCCGCCTCAGCTCCTCCAGGTTGGCCATGTCCAGCTCCTTGAAGCTCCTTCCCACGAACGCCGCCAGGTCGGGATGCCTTCTCCGGACATCGATGCCCAAGGAGTCCACGCCCATCGATCGCAGTTCGGGCGTCTTGTCCAGCAGGAGGAGGTCCGTGCTGTGCAGGATGTGCACGAAACCCTCGGGGTCCCGGTGCACCGGATAGCGCACACCGCGATCGTCCACCAATGTGCCTTCGGGCAGCGAGGGATCGCGGCTCAACATCAGCTCCAGGCGGCCGAAGGCCATCACCTCGCACCTTCCCTCGCTGCCGGACAGCACCTGAAGGAGCTCCTCCTGGTTGAGCTCCGGGGACAGCGTGGATTGATGCAATTTTGGGGTGGCGTAGCTATTGAAGACGTTCATATGATAGGAGCCGTAGACGGTCCGTTCCTTGTTCATCTCGTACTGGTCGATGGTGTTTACCATCACCCGGTCGTGGTCCGAGGGGCTTTCCTTAAGCGAAAGACGCGGCAGCATCTTCACGAACTCCTTGCCCTCGCCCTGGCAGAGCTCGAGGGCCTCCGCGTCCTGCTTCGTCCCGTCGTAGTACACCCGATCGGCGTAGGGCAGCACGGCCTTCAGCACGGCCAGGCTGGAAACGTAGAAGGAGAGCTCGCTTACCGTTTCGTTACGGCGCATGCGTTTGGGAGGAAGCTCCACCGACCGGCGGACCGCCTCCCGCTCCTGCAGCTTGATCTTGGAGATGAGGCCCTCGATGCCCGGGAACTCCCGGTCCTTGGTCTTGTAGACCGTGTAATCCCCGTCCTTCACCGCGAACGGCGGGGAGGCGATAACGTTCGCGCCGTCGAGATCGGACGCTTTCAGGTCGAAGCCGCCCACCTTCTCATTTCCCAGGTAAAGGCTGATGCCGTCCCCGGCCTCCAGGACGCCCCGGGGCATCCTGAGCCGTCCGTTGGTCACCAGGGCCGGCCCTAGCGGTCTTCCGCGGGATTCCGGGAAGGCGGTCTGCATCACCTCCTGGTCGGTAAGATAGCCGCCGGAGAACCCCCGATTGAAAACGACCTCCAGCAGCTCCCTCTCCCGGTCGGTGATGAGCGGTTCCGTTCCTTCCCGGGCCCTTTCGATGGCCTTCTTGTAGATCTTGGAGGCCAGGTAAACGTACTGCGGGGAGCGCATCCTCCCCTCGATCTTCAGGGAGGCCACGCCGCTGCGCATCAGTTCGGGTATGGATGCCACGCCGAAGATGTCGGCGGTGCTTAGCAGATAGCCCTCCTTCTTTCCTATGGAGTAGGACTTGCGGCAGGGCTGGGCGCACATCCCGCGGTTCCCCGAGCGGCCGCCCAGGAAGCTGGAGAAGAGGCATTGCCCGGAGAAGCAGTAGCAAAGCGCCCCGTGGATGAACACCTCGATGCCGATCTGGCTGTTCTCGGCGATCTCCTTTATCTGCTCCAGTCCCAGCTCGCGGGCCAGGATGACCCGCTCGATGCCCTGCTCCCCCGCCCATCTGACCCCGGCCGAACTGTGTATGGCCATCTGGGTGGAGGCGTGGACCGGTATCGAGAACCGTTCCTTGATCAACGGGAGAAGCCCGCGGTCCTGTACGATGACCGCATCCGCCTCCGCGGCATCGAGCATCTCCACGAAGGAGAGCGCGTCGGCCATCTCGGCCTCCTTGATGAGGGTGTTGACCGTCACGTAGGTGCGCATGCCGTGATCGTGGGTGAGCTTTATCGCGCCGGCCAGCAGCCGATCGGAAAAGTTGCTGGCGAAGTGCCGGGCTCCGAAATTCTTTCCGCCCAGGTAAACGGCGTCCGCCCCTCCGGCGACGGCCGCCTTGAGCGCTTCCTCGGTCCCGACCGGCGCTAGCAGTTCCATGCCCTGGAATCGCCTGCCCTCATATTAATTTCCTGGGCGCGTAGCATGCGGTTAATCGTCATCACGAACCACCCTTTAGCCGTTGAGGGCCCAGGGAAGGAAATGGCGAAGGTGGTCATGATGCCCAGGAAGGGCGAGGCGCGGCCGGTCGCGCGCCCGAGCGTGGAAATGTGCGGCTTCCAGCCGCGGGGAAGGATCATCGAGATCGATTGTTCCGGTTGCCCGGACGCCGACGACGCTCCGTCGGAGAGATGCCTGGCGGTGTTCCGCGGGGCCCTGAATGCGCATCGGGAGGCCACGGGCATCGTCCTGCGCGGAACGCAGGACGTCTGGGTCCGCAAAAGCGGGGTCAGCTCGCTCCGGTCCCTGATGACCGCCGAGACGGCCTGGGAAGGATTGCGCGATACCCTGAGCTCCCTTCCCTGCCCCCGCCCGGTGACGTCGGAACGGATCAACCGCTACCTGGAAAAGATGCGGTCCGGTTCGCTCGATCTGTTCTGCTCGGGCGACGGCGCGTCGTGCGATAGGTGTCTGGAAAGGCAGCGGGAGGCGGTCGAAGCGCTTCGTTCCGACGGTAGGAAGGCAAAGAAGACCCTGGCCGCCGACCGTTTCCGCATAGTCGAGGTCCCGGGAGGGAGCGACCGATGAGCGGAGGAATGGTGGACCTCTCCGAGGCGCTCCCCTCCCTCCGCCGCGGCCGCATGGTGAAACCTTCAACATCCGGATATTGGATCGAACGGGAGGCGCCGGTCGGCTGGAGGGTGGTGGACCGCCGGGACCTCCTTGGCGGAAGGATCGAGATCGCCGCCGACCCGTCCGGGGTGAGGCAAAGGTACTGCGTGCTTCCCTGGGAGCACACCGCCGACCGGGATTCAGCGAAACTCCTGGCGCGGGCGGTGGCCAAGGTCCGTTCGGTCCCCCCGGCGACACTGGGAGGCGAGGGATCGGAACTACGCTCCCACATCAGGTCGCTGGTGCGCTCCCTGGACCCTCCGGCGGACATCGAGAGGGAACTCCTGGACGCCGTGATGCGTAACACCCTCGGACTGGGGGTTCTGGACATCATCCTCAGGGACCCCCGGGTGGAGGATATCTATGTTGACGCGCCGAGCCAGGACACCCGGGCCTACCTAACCCTGAACCAGGCGGGCGGCAAGAACCTCTTCGGCAGGTGCGAGACCAACGTGATCGTCACCGAGAAGGAGATGACGGGGCTGGTCGGTCGCCTGAAGTACCGCTCCGGTCGGCCCTTCTCCCGCTCCTCTCCGGTGCTGGAGACGGATATCGCCGAGGCCGGCGTGCGGGCCACCGCCCTGTGCCCTCCGCTGAGCCCGGACGGTCTCGCTCTGGCTTTGCGAAGGCGTTCCGAGGTGCCCTGGACGCTGCTGCGGCTGGCGGAGCGCGGCTCCCTTGACGCCACGGCCGCCGGTCTCCTTTCCCTCCTCGTGGATGGCAAGGCTTCGATTCTGGTCTGCGGGGCCCGCGGCTCCGGCAAATCGTCCCTGCTTTCCGCCCTCTTGTTCGAATTCCCCGTGGACCAGAGGATCCTGGTCATCGAGGACACCCGGGAGGTGCCGGTGGGCGCCCTGCAGTCGCTGGGGTTCAAGGTGCAGTCCATGCTGGTCGACCCGTATCTGGCTGGCGACCGCTCTTCCTCGGCCGAGGAAGCGCTTCGCGTCTCCCTCCGTCTGGGCGAATCGGCCATCGTGGTCGGCGAGGTCCGGGGGAGGGAGGCCATGACCCTCTACGAGAGCATGCGCACCGGAAAGGCCGGCTCGTCGGTGCTGGGCACCATTCACGGGGATGGCGCGAAAGAGGTGCACGACCGGGTGGTGAACGAACTGGGGATACCGGAGGCCTCCTTCGCCTCCACCGATGTCATCGTCACCATGGGCCTGGTACGCCCCGGAGGCGGGCTTGGCCAGGTACGCCGCGTGACCGAGGTGGCCGAGGTGGTCCGGACCCCGGAGGGGCTGGTGTTCCTTCCGATGCTCACCTATGACGGCAAATATCATCTCAGCGACCGCCGGATGCCGCTACTGGCCAGGATAGCCTCCGGCTGGGGGATGAGCTATGAGGAGGGGATGGAGAACCTGGGCCGGCGGATCGCCCTGCGACAAACGCTTCTGGAGCTGGGCCGGGAGGACCCCGCCTACCTTTCGCCATCGTATTCGCTTCAGGCCAACGAGTACCTCTGGCAGGGCGGAAGGGACGTCGGCCAGGGGTTCGTCGACCACCTTAGGGGGCGCTGAGCGGGATGCTCGGACGCGTGCGGTTGCCTCGACTGGCCCGAGAGGTGCCCCTCGTTCTGGAGAAGGCCTTCTCCCCCAAGACCACCCCGGGCCTTCGGGAGCACATGCGGCGGACGAACCGATCCGAGAAGAGCGTTTCCCTGACCGCCTACAACGCCTTCCTCTGGTCGCTCCTATTCTTCGCGCCGTCGACCGTCATCGTTCTGCTGACGATGCCCTATCCCTTCACCATCATGGCCATAGGAACGGCCGTTCTTCCTCTGGCGATCACCTCCTTCATCCTTTCCGGCCCGTCCCGAGGTCATGCGGTCGAGCAGAGGGCCTTCCTGGTCGACAGCCCGGCGGTCATCGGGGCCATGGGCATGAGCATGGGCCGGTCGCCCTCCCTGGAGAGGGCGGTGGAGATGGGCAGCCGGTCCGGCGAAGGGGCGTTGCAGAAAGCCATCGCCGCGGTGGCCTGGAACGCGTTGACCGGGGAGACCGACCTCCGCCGGGGGCTTTCCGCCTGGACCTCCGGCTTGGACAAGATGAACGACGGGTTGCGGCGGGCGCTCCACCTGGTGATGGCCGCGGAGGAGAGCGAGGGCGAGGGACGCGAACGGCTGCTCGATCGGGCCAACGCCATCGCGCTCGATGGATTGCGGGATGCTTGCGAACGTTATATCGGCTCACTGTCCTTCCCGGTGATGCTGGTCTTCGCCTTTGGGGTGCTGGCCCCGGTGATGCTCTTCTCCCTGATCCCCCTGCTGGGCATGGATGGAGGGCTGGTGGGCGGCGAGCTTGACCTGGGCATGCTGGCCCTGGTGCTGCTGCTTGTGGTGCCCGCCTTCACCCTGGGATACATCCGATCGATGATGGACCGGAACCCCCTTCGAGGTCCGAAGAAAGGATGGACGCTTCCCCGGGACCGCAGGATGTTCGTACTGTCTTTCATCCCGATAGGGTCGTTGATCTTCCTGGCGACCGGCTCCTTGATGATGTCCGCACTGTCCGGACTGGGGGTCCTGCTTTCATCGCTGATCGTCCTGGGCGCTCCGGAGAGGAAGGGGGAGCGGGACGCGGAAAGGTCCTTCGTGGACGCCCTCTACCGCCTTGGTAACGCCATGCTGGGGGGACAGGACCTGGAACGGGCGTTCGAGGAGGTCTCCCGCACCGAGCACGGGCCGTTCCGGGATTGGGGCTTGAGGATGGTCCACGCCACCCGGACCGACCGGGTGACCCTGGCTGAGGCGGTGAAGGCCGAACGAGAACTGCCGAGCAGATATCCGGCGCTCCATCAGAACTACCTGGCGGTGATGACCTGCGCCGAAGAGGACCATCTGGGAGCGGGGAAGCTGGCGGTCAACCTGGCGCAATCGCAGGACGACCTGATGAAGGCCCAGGCCAAGGTGCGGGAGAACCTGAGGCCGGTGGTGGACATGATGAGCACCACCAGCACCCTCTTCGCCCCGGCGATAATCGGACTGACCGGGGGGATAATGGGCCTGATAGGGGACGGCACCGCGGCGCTGACCGCCCTGGCCTCCATCTACGTGGTGGAACTGGCCTTCATAGTGAACCATTTCCTGGGCGGCCTGGACGGTTGGAGCTCTCGGCAGCGGGGCATGAGGAGCTACGGGACCCGCGGGTCCATCGCCCTGGGCGTCTATCTCACAGCTTCACTATGCGGTCAGACTCTTCTCTTCCACCTTCTCTGACCAAGAACAGCTCGAGGTCGGACAGCTGATGAAGCTCTACGGAAAGCCTCTCCCCCGCCTCGTAGGAGCTGACCATGTCGACCCTCTTCTGCACGGTTTCCAGGGGGGACATCTCCAGCGAACGGATGCCGTCGTAGAAGCGCACCGCGGGACGCCCGCCCTCCTTGACGGCGAGGTTGCCTTTCCCCAAAGTGCAGCAGGATGAGAACTGCACCCCGTCGATGAGGCAGGAGATGGGAGGTTCGGTCCCGGTGAAAAGGGTGGCGTAGAACCGTCCGGGGAAATACTTCCTGGCGATCAGGCCCATGCGATATCCCAGCAGCACGTAGGGTCCCAAGTGTCCGTGAAAGTCGGAGAGCCTTCTAAGGTCTTCAGGCAGTTCGGCCATGCATATGAGTCAATCCTTCAGGATATAAAAAATTCCCCATCCCGCTCAATGCCTTAATATTCGGTAGGCGGTAGCGGGAGCGAATGAGGGTCCCGGTCGCCAAGCGCCATATGCTCGTCATCGAGGTCATCCTTTCGGCCGTTCTGCTGGCCATCCTGTTGGCCCCGCTGACCCTGTCGGCCGGATCCATCGGCGGGCTGGACGGCCGCATCGGCACCCTGGACCACGGGGAGGACCTGAGCTATGTTCCCTGGCCGCAGCGGGCGGTCTATCTCCTAGGGGACGTGAACTGTCACCAGCAGGCCGAACGCTCGTTCTTCATCAACGACAATCAATTGCCCTTCTGCGCCCGGGACCTGGGGCTCCTGGCGGGGGCGGTGGCCGGACTGGCGCTGTTCATCTTGTTGGGAAGGAGGGTGTCCTGGGCCTGGTTGCTCGCCCTCCTGGTGCCCATGGCCGTGGACGGGGTCCTGCAGGCCATCACCGATTACGAATCCAGCAACATCCTGCGCTTGTTGACCGGAGCCTTGGCTGGAACGGCCGCCGGCTATGGGGCGGGCATGCTCGTAGGCAATTTTTTCCAGCGGCCGGATGGGGAAAAGGGGATGGCCAGCAATGACCGCGAGGTACGCTGAAAGCTGGGAAAATGCTTATATATAATAGTGATGATTGAGCCTACCAGTCATTCCATATCATTCGTTTTTACACGGTTTTGGAGGACTTGATTCATATGGACAACATGAAGACTGGTACTACCACCATAGGGATAGTCAACGCTGACGGAGTGGTCCTGGCGAGCGAGCACCGGGCCACCATGGGCAACTTCATCGCCCACAAGGAGACCCAGAAGGTCTTCAGGATCGATGACAACATCGGCCTCACCACCGCTGGCCTGGTCGGCGACGCGCAGGTCATGGCCCGGTATCTGCGGGCGGAGGTGGAGCTCTACAAGCTGAAGAGGACCGCCCCCATGACCGTGAAGTCCGCCGCCACCCTCACCTCCAACATCCTGAGGAGGGGCGGAGGGGCCTACGGCTACTATTACGTCGGTCTGATCGTCGGCGGGTACGACAAGGATGGCGGACACGTCTTCTCCCTGGACGCCGCCGGCGGCTCGATACCTGACAACTACATCAGCGTCGGTTCCGGTTCCCCCTACGCCTACGGGGTTCTGGAGGACCATTACAAGAAGGACATCACCCTGGACGACTCCATCAACCTGGCCATACGCGCGCTGAACGCGGCCATGAAGAGGGACTCCGCCAGCGGCGACGGGATGGACATAGTGACCATCACCAAGGACGGCTACGTAGAGGTTTCCCAGGAAGAGATCCTGAAACGCGCCTCGCGCATGGGGATCAATGTCCCCCGGCCGAACTGAAACCCCTTTCCAACCTCTTACCTGTTATAATTTCCATAAAAGTGAATGCCATGAGCGCAGAAAAGATTCTCGAGGAAGCCCGAGAACAGGTCCGGAAGATCGTACCATCCAGCATCGATATAACCGCCATCGACTTCGAGGGGCCGTTGGTGGTCATCTACACCAAGAACATGGAGGCCTTCGCCTCCGGGAACGATATGGTGCGCCAGATCGTCCAGGGCCTTCGCCGCCGCGTCGACGTCCGCCCGGACCCGGCCACCCTGAAGGACGCCAAGGATGTGGAGAAGCAGCTCCGGGAGATCATCCCCGAGGAAGCGCAGATCCAGAACATCTATTTCGATGACGACACCGGGAAGGTGTACATCGAGGCCCTGGCGCCCGGCATAGCCATAGGCAAGCAGGGCGCGGTCCTCAACGAGATCAAGAAGGAGGTCGGCTGGTCTCCCGACGTTATACGCGCTCCCCCTATCCCCTCCAAGACCGTTTACGAGACCAGGGCCTACCTTCGGGAGGTCAAGGAGGAACGCAAGGAGTTCCTGAGAAAGGTGGGAAGGCGTCTGGCCCAGTCCAAGACGGAAGGGGACAACTGGATACGAATGACCTGCCTGGGCGGTTATCTGGAGGTCGGGCGTTCCGCCACCCTGCTCCATACCAGGGACAGCAAGATCCTGATCGACTGCGGCATGTGGCCTTCCAAGGCCGAGCCTCAGCCCAAACCATACTTCAACGCCCCCGAGTTCCTTCCGTTCGATCAGCTGGACGCTGTGGTTATCACCCACGCCCACCTGGACCACTGCGGGCTTCTGCCCACGCTCTTCAAGTACGGTTACGACGGACCGGTCTACTGCACGCCTCCCACCAGGGAGCTGATGTCCTTGAGTCTGCTGGACGCCATCAAGGTGTCCTACGGCGAGGCCAAGGCCAATGAGTACGAGGCGAAGCACGTGCGCGAGGTGGTCAAGCACTGCATCACCCTGAAGTACGGGGAGACCACCGACATAGCGCGAGACATCCGGCTGACCATGCAGAACGCCGGGCATATCCTCGGCTCGGCCGTCTGCCACTTCAACGTCGGCGACGGCGTCTACAACGTGACCTTCACCGGGGATATGAAGTACGAGAGGAGCTGGCTGTTCAACGCCACCACCAACAAGTTCCCCCGCCTGGAGACGCTGGTGATCGAATCCACGTACGGCGGTTCCAACGACATCCAGCCCAGCAGGATCGACGCGGCCACGCAGCTGCGCGGCATAATCGAACGGGCCATCATGGAACGCAAGGGCAAGATCGTCATCCCGGTGTTCGCCGTCGGGCGTTCCCAGGAAGTGATGCTGGTCATCGAGGAGCTCGCTCGCACCGGAAAGGTGGACAAGGTGCCGGTGTACCTGGACGGGAGCATCTGGGAGGCCACGGCGATCCACACCGCCTATCCGGAGTACCTCAACAGCCAGCTGCGCACCCAGATCTTCCAGATGGGCCAGAACCCCTTCCTCAGCGACATGTTCAAGCGGGTCGATTCGCAGGAGATGAGGGAGAAGATCCTGCACGACGTGGAGCCGCGCATCGTCCTGGCCACCAGCGGGATGATGAACGGCGGGCCGGTGATGGAGTATGTAAAAGCCTGGGCCAGCGACCCCACCGCCTCGCTCGTCTTCGTCGGTTACCAGGCCGACGGTACCATCGGACGCAAGATCCAGAGAGGGGTGAAGGAGCTGACGCTGCCGGACAAGGGCAAGCAGATAACCGTCGACTTCCGGATGAACGTGGAGACGGTGGACGGTTTCTCCGGCCACTCCGACCGCCGCCAGCTGATAAACTACATCGCTTCCCTGGACCCCAAGCCGGAACGCATCGTCATCGGCCACGGGGAGGAGAAGAAATGCATGGACCTGGCCTCGGCGTTATACCGCAAGTTCAATATCACGACCAGGGCGCCGATGAACCTGGAGACCATACGGTTCAAGTGAAACCCCTTTCCGAACTTTCTTTAAAAAAGGGAAAAGGGAGGGGAGACCCCCTCGTTATCAGAACCCGTAGATCTTGGACATCTTGCGGTCCAGATACTTCAGGAACGGGGCCACGGTGACCTCCTTTCCCGTGACCACCTTCACCAGGTCGGCCGGGTCGTAGAGGTCGCCCTTGGCGTGCACGTTGGTCCTCAGCCACCCGAGCACCGGGGAGAAGTCCCCGCCGCGAACGCTCCTGCGCCACTGGGGCACGTCCTTCTGCATCTTGTCCAGGAACATGCCGGAGTAGATGTTGCCTAATGCGTACGACGGGAAGTAGCCGAAGCTGCCTCCGGACCAGTGCGTGTCCTGAAGGACCCCTTCGCCATCATGCTCCACCTTCACGCCCAAGTAGTCCGAATACTTCTGGTTCCACACCTGCGGCAGCTCGTCCACGGTGACCTTGTGCGAGAAGATCATCTTCTCGATCTCGAAGCGGATGATGATGTGCAGCGCGTACGTGACCTCGTCCGCCTCGATGCGTATCTTTGACGGCACCACGGCGTTGGCCGCGGCGATGATGTCCCGGTTCTTGAGCCCCTTGAAAGACCTGGGCGAGTACTTGCGGAACTTCGGCAAGGCGTAGCTCAGGAACTCCGGGGACCTACCCACGATGTTCTCCACGAACCTCGATTGCGATTCGTGTATGCCGTAGGAGCAGGGCGTACCGATGGGCTGGAACATCCATTCCCTGGGGATGCCCTGGTCGTACAGGGCGTGGCCGCCCTCGTGCATCACGCTGAAGACGTTGGAGAAGAAGCGGTCCTCGTAGTAGTGGGTGGTGATGCGGACATCGTCATACTTCCCGGTGGTGAAGGGATGCTCCGTTTCGTCCAACCTGCCGGCGGCCTTGTCGCTCGTCGTGTCGAACTTGATGAAGTTCATCACGTCCAGGGAGATCTTCTTCTGCACCTCGACGGGAACCTTGCGGGACATCGGCGACATGTCCGGCCTGCGATCGCACGATTCCACCTTCTCTATGAGCTTGATGAGGCCCTGCCGCAGCTCGGCGAAAACCTCGTCGATGCGGGCGGCGGTCATGTTGGGCTCGAACTGGTCCAGCAGGGCGTCGTACGGGGTCTTGGTGCCCTTGACCTTCATCAGGATCTCCGCGGCCTGCTCGCGGAGGTCGATCATCTTGGCCAGGTCGTCCTGGAACATCTTGAAGTCCCGGGCGGCCTTGGCCTTCTTCCAGACGGCGTTGCACTTGGACTGATGGATGGCCGTCTCGGTCACCAGTTTATCGGGGATCTTGGAGTTCTC
Source organism: Methanobacteriota archaeon (assembly GCA_029560215.1). GTDB lineage: Archaea > Thermoplasmatota > Thermoplasmata > Methanomassiliicoccales > UBA472 > UBA472. The sequence goes on from JAKPZB010000020.1 coordinate 15,578, forward strand.
GTCATAGCTCTTGCGCAGGAGGTGCAGGTTCCGTTTCTGCAACTGGTCGAAGGCGTTGAGGTCGCCTTCGCATTTCTTCAGTAAAGCATCGTTCTCCGGGTCGGTGAGCCTCTTGTGAATGATGAGCTCCAGGGCGGAGAGCTGCTCGCCGCGCATGGCCTGGGCGGCAGGGGGCATCTTGGTCTCCATGTCCCAGTAGAGTATGTCCCCGGCGGAGCCGAGCACGAATATCTCCTTGGAACGGGCCATCAGGCGAGCGTATGGACCTTGATCATCAATGGTCATGTGAATCAGAGGGCATATGGGACTAATGAAAATAATCTTTGCCATCTTAATGGGCAAAGAGGATCGTTTTCATTTTTTTATCCCCTTTATGATCAGAACGCGGATCGCCGAACCATCAACGAACCATTTCCGATTGAACAATAGCAATATTTATATCATACCAATCGAAAAGAGATATGTTCGGCGGGTCTTTTTTCCATTCCCCGGTCCCGCCGGCCGAAGGGGGAAGCTCGCATGACAGGGCTGGAAAGGGGCCGGACGGCGACCGGTCAGGAGCGTTGCAGCCCAGGCCAGAAGGCTAGGGCTACGACCGTGGCTATCCTATTGCTATTGACATTCCTGGTGGGGGTCGACTTTCCCGCGGGCGAGGTCAGCGCGATCCAGTATACAATAACCGTACTGGACCCGAACGGGGGCGAGTCACTGGTCGGCGCCACGGACTTCGAGATCATGGTGGCCACCTCTACGGTCGGCGGGGTGATGGTCCTCTCCTACTCAACGAACGGCGGGGAGACATATCCCAACGAGATCGATGTCATTCCCAACGTCGGTGGCACCCAGCACTATTCCTGGCGGGTGCCTAACAATGTCAATTCCACCCACGTCAAGGTAAGGGCGGACTGGCGCAGCCAGGAGGAGTTCCCATCCCTTCTCTTGGCATCGGACGAGAGCAATGGTAACCTCACCATAACCCCCGGCGTGACCCTAGAGTTCCTGGAGGTGCCGGACGTCATGAGTTACGGGAGGTACTCCCTGGTACGATGGGGGCTATGGGACGGCCTGCAGATCGTGGGCGGGCTGAGCATGCAAGCGCGCTATAAGACCGATACGACCTGGGGGGACTGGGTCGACCTTGGAGGCATCTTTGCCAACATCGCCCCTTCGCAAGGCGGCATCTGGTACATGCCATATTATTATGAAAGCGCATACGGACAGCTGCGGATAACGGCCTACACCGAGATCCCTGGCGGGATCCGGATCACCGATGCCGAGAGCGAGGAGTTCGAGATCAGGTCGCCCTGGGTCGAGCTCATCTATCCGACGGGCGGACAGACGTTGGTGGGCGGGAGCGTGTGCACTATCAGATGGGCCTCGGCCAACGACGAGGGCGGGATCATCAATGGCGCCTTCCTGGAATATTCCATCGATGGGGGCGTGAATTGGGCCTCCATAGACATGGGCCATCCCAATGACTGGAGCTGCGATTGGACGGTTCCGTCCGGTGTGAGCAGCGACCATGTGCGGGTCCGCGTAGGCCTATATCACATCGAGTGGTCCATCTTGACCACGGACGAGAGCGACTCCGATCTCAGGATAATCGAGAGCACGGACGTCCCCTCGGTCACCTTGATCACCCCGAACCCGCACATTCCGGGGAACATCGTCTACCGGCACGGGGAGGTCGAGCAGATACGGTGGAGCGCCACCTGCTTCGAGGGGGGCATCTCCAATTTTAGGGTCCTACTCTCCACGGACAACGGCAGCACCTATTCCCCCCTGATGAACGCATCGGCAGGCAGTCGAGCCAAGGCCTGGACGGTCCCGGGGCTGGACACCATGGAGACAAAGATAAGGATCGAGATGAGGCTCACCGATGCCAGGGTGGTCAGCGCGGAGAGCTCCAATCCCTTCTA
>JAKPZB010000032.1 GCA_029560215.1 Methanobacteriota archaeon
CGGGGGAGCGTTTTTCTCCGAGCAAACAGGCACTCATGACCCTGTTGCGCAACGAGCAGATCAATCCGCTCAGCGTGAAGGAAAAAGGCAAGGAGATCGCGCTGCCCACCATCAAGAAGCGTGTTTCCGACAAGGACATCGCCTTCTTCACCCGCCAGTTTGCGGTCATGATCGATTCCGGCCTGCCCCTGGTGCAGTGTATCCGGATCCTGGGCATGCAGCAGGAGAAAGCCACATTTCAGCAGGTGTTGCTGCAGGTGCAGCGTGACGTGGAAGCCGGCCAGTCGCTCTCCGACGCCATGGCCAAGCACCCCAAAGTGTTCGATGCCCTCTATGTGAACATGGTCCAGGCGGGCGAGACCGGCGGTATCCTGGACACGATCCTCAAGCGCCTCTCCGCCTACATGGAAAAGATCGTCAAGTTGAAGGCGGCCATCAAATCGGCCCTGATTTACCCGGCCGTGGTCATCAGCGTGGCCATCGTCGCCGTCTTCCTGCTCCTCTGGCTGGTTATTCCCACGTTCGCTTCGCTGTTCGAGGGGTTGGGAGCCGAACTTCCCCTGCTGACCAAGATCGTCATCGGCGCGTCGCACTTCATCGCCCGTTTCGCGTTTCTGATCATCATCGTCATCGGGGTCATCGCCTATGCGATCAAAAAGTGGTACGACACCCCGGCCGGACGCGAGGTGATCGACCGCCTGCTGTTGAAGATTCCCATTGTCGGGGTCCTGCTCCAGAAGATCGCCATCTCCCGGTTCACCCAGACGCTGAGCACGCTGATCACCAGCGGTATTCCCATCCTGGAGGCGCTGGACATCACCTCACGCGCCGCCGGCAACGTGATCTTCGAACAGGCGATCAAGAAGGTCCAGACCGAGATCGAGGCCGGCAAGAATCTGACCACCCCGCTGGAGGAGACGGGCATGTTTCCCACCATGGTGATCCAGATGGTCAACGTCGGCGAGCAGACCGGCGAGCTGGACTCCATGCTGGAGCGCGTCGCCTCCTTCTACGAGGACGAGGTGGACCGATCCGTCGCCAATCTGATGAGCCTGTTGGAGCCGCTGCTGCTGGTGTTCCTGGGCGTGACCATCGGCACCATCGTGGTGTCCATGTACCTGCCGATGTTCACCCTCATCTCCCGGTTGGCCGGCGCGCACTAAACACCGTCTGAAACCGTAAACCCTGGAAACAATGACTGTTTCCAGGGTTTCTTTTCTCATGGACGATTTCAAACACAAGCTCAACCTGGTGATCGTGATCCGGACGATCCTGATCACCATCATTCTGACGACCATCTACGTCACGGCGTTCTTCTATCCCCAGCACCGGCTGGCCACGGCGTTTTACGGCGTGATGCTCTCGGCGTTCGTCATCAACATCCTGCTCGTGTTCTTCAACAAGCTGCCGGAGCGGTTGCGGCCGGCGGCGGTCTACGTCCACCTGCTGTTCGACTTCGCTCTGGTGAATTTCATCGTGTTCATCACCGGTGTGGTCGAAACGCCGTTCTCGCTGCTCTATCTCTTCATCATCCTGTATTCCAGCCTGTTCCTGCGATTCGCCGGGGTCAGTGTGATCACCGTCCTCAGCTGCCTCAGCTTCCTGGGCATCAAGTTCATCTACTTCTTCGTCTTCAATCCGGTGGACGAGTTATGGGAAACCGTTAAGGCGTTCATCCTGGCCACCGAAGTCAACCTGATGGGCTTCGCCCTGGTTGGTTTTCTCATCGGCCTCCTCGCCGAGCGATTGCGCGTGACCCGGCTGAAAGTGGAGCAGCAGACGGGGCGGCTGCAGGATCTCAAAGAGTACAACGAGTCCATCCTGGCCAGCCTCCGTAGCGGACTGCTCACCACCGACCGCGAGTTTCTGGTCGTCAAGATCAACCAGATGGGGCTGACCCTGCTCGGCCGCGCCATCGAGGATGTCTACGGCCGGAATGCCCTCACGATATTCGATCTCTCCCCGGATGTCCAGGCTGAAATCCATCACTCCGGAGAGGACCTCCGGCCGGTCCGCAGCGAAAAATGGCTGCATGTCGGGCCCGGCACCATGTACGTGGGATTGTCCATCTCGCCGCTCATGGTCAGCGGCAGCGTGGAAGGATATGTGTTCATCTTCCAGGATCTGACCGACATCAAGCGGCTGGAGAATGAGCTGGAGGTGCAGCGGAAAATGGCGGCGATCGGCAATCTCTCCGCCGCCATCGCCCACGAGATCCGCAATCCGCTGGCTTCGATGATGGGTTCGATCCAGGTGCTCAAGAACCAGTTGAC
>JAKPZB010000036.1 GCA_029560215.1 Methanobacteriota archaeon
CGCGGATGATGGCCTCCGAGCGCGTGCGCATCAAGAAGGCGGTGGACGGCACCGGTCTCTTCTCCCCTCTCCCGGACCAGAGCTTCTTCTTCTTCACCCGGGTCAGCGACCCCAAGATGGCCGCCGAGGACGTGGTCGAGCGTCTGCTCCCGCGCAAGGTCCTGGTCCGGGATTGCGCGACCTTCGGCCGGCCGTTCGACAAGTTCGTCCGCTTCAGCGTGAAGACGCCGGAGAAGAACGACCTTCTGATCTCGGCCATGGAGGAGACGGCCAGGGAGATCCGCAGCACAGCGTTCGGAGCGAGGATACATGTTTGAGCTGGTTCCCTACGCGCTGCTGACGATAGCAGTAGCATTACTTATCGACCGCTTCCTCGGGGAGCCTCCGAACGCTCTGCATCCAGTGGTCTGGATGGGGAAGGTCATTTCCTTCTTCGATAGACGCATCTCCCGCGGGCATCCCCGCCGGGAGCGTTCTTACGGGGTGATGATGGCGCTGTCAATCATCTTTCTCTTCTCTTTCCTGGTCCTTCTGCTCATGGCGTTGGTGCGGGACCTCCTCGGGTTGCTGGTGTGGGCCATCCTTGGCGGGATCCTTCTGAAGACCATGTTCGCCATGTCGGCGATGGGCAAGCACACCGAACCGGTGCGCAAGGCGCTTCTGGCCGGGGACCTGGAGCTGGGAAGGCGGAAGGCGGCCATGATGGTCTCCCGGGACGTCAGCAAACTGGACAAGGAGCACGTGATCTCCTGCGCGGCGGAGAGCGCGGCGGAGAACACTGTTGACAGCATATTCTCGCCGCTGTTCTACTTCGGCCTGCTAGGTCTGCCGGCGGCCGTGGCGTACCGCGTATCGAACACCCTGGACGCCATGGTCGGCTATCTGAACGACAAGTACCGCTACGTGGGATGGTTCTCGGCCAAGCTCGACGACTGCACCAACTTCGTCATGGCCAGGGCGGCGGTGCCCTTCATCCTGCTGGCCCTGATGGTCATTGGCAAGGACTGGAGGGCCGGCTGGAACGCCTCCAAGAAGTATCACGATCAAACGTTATCGCCGAACAAGGGATGGCACATGTCCGCCTTCGCCGGCGGATTGGGCATACGGTTCGAGAAGATCGGCTGGTACGTCATGGGCGACGGGCCATTGCCGTCGGACCCGGAGGTGCTACGGGAGACCATAAAGGTCATGACCATGGCATCATATCTCTTCGTGCTCACGGTGGTAATCCCGCTCTACCTTCTGGTAGGAGTGGAGGCGCAGGTGTTCCTGGAGGACCTCCTGCTAGGGTTCATAGGTGTTTGAGATGAAACTGAGCGAAGTGCGGATCGAGAAGGGTGCGGTGGACGGGCACAAGTACGTGGCGATAAGATTGCCGCGCCGCATGCGCACTCTGGCCTCGACGATTCTGAACGGAGGGCTGGGAGAGACCGATTCTGTGCTCATGTTGCAGGTGTCCCTGCACTACGATCATGCCGATCCCGTCGAACACATGCGCTCCCTGCTGCCCCGCTTGAACCTTCCCCCGGACACGGTGTGCTTCATGACCGCGGCCGAGCTGGACAAGGCCTTCTGCACCAAGGGGATAGAGCAGAACGGTTCGGAAGCGCTGGCGTTCGTCAGCGCTGGCATCTCCAACGCCATACGCGCCGGCGAATCCTCCCGGGAAGGAAGCGTTCCGCACCGGCAGGTCGGAACGATCAACGTCATGGTGGTCACCGACGAACCGTTGGACGACTGCGCCCTCGCCAATGCCGTGATGACGGTCACCGAGGCCAAGGCCGCGGCATTGCAGGACCATCACATCCCCGGTACCGGCACGACCAGCGACGCGGTGCTGGTCATGTGCCCTTCGGACGGGGAGAGATGCCTGTGGTCCGGAAGCTCATCCGATCACGGCATCGCCATGGCGGTGGCGGTGCGTTCAGCCTTAGGGGATTCCATAACCAGATGGAAAGGGGCGAACGGCGATTCCGTCCACTTCCTGAGGCACCTGGCGATACGCGGCATAACCTACGACGACATGTGGAACGCGGTCAAGGAGATGAACGCCCTGGACCCGGCCTGGGATGAGGCCGAGATCCGAAAGAAGTTCGAGAGGAAGCTGGAAACGCTTGCCAAGGACGTGAACGTCAACGCCCTGCTCACCGCGGCCATCGCCCTGGAGGAGAAGGGACGGTACGGACAGCTATACGGGCTCCCCGAGGCCAAGTTCATGGAGGACCCCGTGCACCTGCTGGCCGACGAGCTGTTGGGGATCGCTCTCGCCGAGTACATCGGCGGATCGAAGTGCGTCTTCGAGTACATCCGCTATGACAAGAAGAAGCCGGGGATACTGTCCAAGCTGGGGCCGTTCATGGACGACATCGTGGCGTCGTTGATAGGCGCTACCATGTCCACCATCTACTCGGAGATACTGGAGGGAGAGGGACGTCTGTCCTAGGCGCGCTCAAGGCCGCTCTCACCATGTTCACGGTCATCCCGGCCAAGGTGGACGGAGAGGACGTGGACTCTCTATCGCGCAAGTTCTATCTCATCGCGTTCATCGGAGCCCTGTACGGACTTCTGGCGGCTGGTGTGTTCTTCCTGGGGGAGGACCTATTGCCCACTCTGGTCCTGGCCGCCATAGTTCTGGCCATGTTCCACCTGCTGAACCGGTTCCTGCACCTGGACGGGCTGAGCGACTTCGGGGACGGCATGGTCTGCGGCGGCAACGCCGAACGTCGCATGGCGGCCATGAAGGACTCCAAGACCGGCGCCGG
>JAKPZB010000037.1 GCA_029560215.1 Methanobacteriota archaeon
GGGCGCTGGAGGGGCTATGAACGAAGGCCGGTGCGTCAAATGCGGGAGCTGTCTGCGGGCCTGCCCGGTGCTCAACGATCCCAGTGGAACACAGTTCCCAGGGCCGCGCACGGTGGGGGTGGACGCCCCGCGCTTCCTGGAAAAGGGGAGCGTGGGCCAGAACGCCCTCCGATGCACCATGTGCCACGCCTGCGAGTGGGCCTGCCCCTCGGGGATGACCCTCACTCGCTCCATGCTCCAGCTCCGATCCGAGCTTTCCGGGGACCTGCTTCCCGGTCACCGCCGGATGGTCGGGAACGTCGCCTCCTTCGGACGGACCGTGGCAACCGAGTTCAACGGCTGGCGGGAGGAAGGCGAACGCGTGCTGTACTTCCCGGGATGCATAGGTTTGGGGCGGTTGACCGGCCTCACGGAATCGGTGTCCTCGCTGCTGACCTCCCTGGGGATAGCTCACGATATCTCCAGGGAAGCCTTGTGCTGTGGCTCCCCCCTGCTGAAGATAGGGGTGACAGAGTTGGCCGAGGACCTCAGGCGCAGGAACGCCGAGGTGTTCTCCCGGTACGATCGCATCATCACCTCATGCCCGGGCTGCACCTATCAGCTCCGGGAGGTGTACGGGGTCGAGGCGGAACACATCATCGAGGTGCTGAGGGGATCGGACCTTCGCTCCAATCTAGAAGGCCGCTGGGCCTTGCAGGTGCCCTGTCACTTGAAACGGGGACTGAGCCCCTGGACCGCGGACGATCTGGCGGCCATCCTCGGGAAGGCCGGGGTGGACGTGGTCAGGATGCCCGAGGAGGACAGCTGCTGCGGCGGCGGGGGTGGCATGCTCTCCGGATTTCCGGAGACCTCCGGCTCCTTGGCCCGGGGCAAGGTCGAGATATATCGCCGGGCCGGGGTCGAAGGCGTGATAACCGCCTGCCCCTTCTGCTCCCTGAACTTGGGAAGGGAAGGCGCCCGGGTCCTGGACATCGGTGAGGCCATCACGCTGAAACATTAGCGAATAATCAAATACACCATGCACGTTAGAACGCGCCGGATGAAAAAGGCGCTCTGTTTTTCCTGCCTGCATCGCGAGAACCGCCCCGAGCTGGGGCTCAGCGATCAGCTGGTGTACTGCCGCAAGAAGGAGATGGTGGTCCGGCCCAAGATGGAATGCCCTCTCTACTCCAAGGCCACCGCCCGCGCCGTTCAGGAGCTCAACCGCGCTCTCTACGGCGTAATGGAAGAGGCCGAGGAGTGATCACTTCCACTCCAACACCGGCGCGGGGATATCGTCCCCTCCCGGGGCGATCTCGAACGGTATCCACCGTCCGGGCACGGACATGCCGCGCATGTGCCTCACCCTGAGCACCCGGTTCAGCTCGTCGTCGAAGCGCAGCTCGAGAACCCCGTCGGCCAGGGCCACCAGGTGATTCAGCGCCTTCTCGTCGTGCACCCCGTCGAACACCGACACGATGGCCGTGCCGAACTCGCTCCGGATGCGGGAGGTGCTTATCTGGAAGAACTTAAGGACCACGCTGGCCTGGTTGTACAGGAACATCGTGGAAAGGGTGTGCATGAATATCCTCAGCGGCCGCTTCTCCTCGGCGTAGATGTTGGCCACGTTGAACATGATCCCCTCCAGGTCGTGTATGCGATGCACCTTCGCCCTTTCGTCCGGTTCCCGTTCATCGGAATTGCCGAGCAGGCTGGAATGGTAATCGATGACGTAGAGGCCCTTGCCCAGCAGGTCCAGGGAGATGCCGAAGCGCTCCATGGTGTTCAGCAGGTCCTTGGGCAGCAGGTCCATGGTCACGAATACCACCGGTTCTCCTTGGTCCAGATATTCCTTGACCATGCCCATCTGGAACTCCAGGAGCCCCACTCCCGGGGTGCCGAGAATTAGAACCGAGCACATCTGCGGAAAATTTGTCTTGAACATTGTCAGCACCTCACACCAGCGGGGTCAAGGAAACGCACCCTCCCCGAGGTCTCTCCTCCACGGTCAGGGCGAAGCACTCGGTGAACGGCTTGCTGCCGTAGAGCACCACCGTCCCGCCTATCCTCTCCACCTTCAGATGCACCGTCGCCAGATCGGCCAGCCGGGCCGTGGAGCGGGAGGTGGGCGCCGTCATTCCCACGAAGGCGCCTCCGTTCCTTTTCACCGCGGCCAGATGATCCATCAGCCCCTCCATGACCTCTCCGCCATAGATCGATTCCAGGGAATCGAACCCCATCAACGAGAGGAACGGCTGAGCGCTTCCGTCCAGGGCATAGGCGATGTTCTTCCATTTCAGGTCGTCGGAGACCCTGGAACCCTCCACGCCCATCACGTACCTTCCGCTCCCCAGGTCCATCTGGGAGGCCGGCTCGACCACCCGGACCGCCTTATCCACCTCCTCGTCCGTGAGGGAGTTCTGGAGCATCCCCCGCGCACCCGCCCCGCTCTCCTTGCGTAAAGGTACCCAGAGCACCCCGCGCCCGGCCTTGGCGAAGCTGGAGACCAGCGATCTTTCCAGCAGCCTGCTGACCGTGGGAGGGAGCCCCGCGCCCAGCTCGATGAGGGTCACCGCTCCCGCGGAGAGCCCCCCGGTCATCTGGTCCAGGTCGGTTATCCCGTAGGAGATTCGGCCTGATGGGTCATCCGGCCGGACGAACTCCTTGCGCATGCCGCAGCCCCGGTCCCAGCCGGCGCCGAAGCAGCGGAACTTGCCCCCTTTCAAACTGAACAGATAGAGGGGTTGCTGCACCTCCACCCCCCGCAGCTTGGTCAGGTCCATCTCCCGCACCAGACGCCGTTCGTGCTCCCTCCGGCTGCACTCCACAACCCCGTCCCCCAGGTAATCCAGCATGTGGTCGTTGCTCTCCAGCACGAAGATCAGGTTGGCTCCTCGTCCTTCCACCAGGTCCCGCTGCAGGGCGATCATCAGGTCCCGGCACTGCAGTTCATAACGATCGGCCAGGGCGTCGATGCTATCGATAATGACCAGCACCCGTTCCCCGCCCTTCTCCACCAGGTCGTATAGGTTCTCCAGGTCGGGCATGGTCCTTCCGATGGAGACGGCCATCTCCTTCCTGGGAACGACCAGGTCGCCGGAGCCCATGCCCTTCAACCGTCCGAAACCGGAGCGTCGGCGGGTACCTACCTCCTCCCTGGCGATAAGCCGCTCGGCCAACCAAGGGAACTGCCTGAGCAGAGAGGAATCCGAAACCCGGGTGGAAAGGTAATGTGCCCTCTGACTATCCTTGAACTCCTCCGCCACCTGCAGGACGAAGGTGGTCTTCCCGGTACCGGCGTTGCCCCGGACGATGAGGGAATGCCCGCCAGGGTTCTCCAGGAATCGAACGATCTCCGTAGGCAGGAATGATAAGGAAGGGTCGGGCATGAGATGTACCTTGCGCGTCCGACCCCCATCGATTTTTAAACAACTTTCCTCCCCATTATCACTTGTCGTCAATCAGAGAGCGCGAAAAAGATTAATAAACGGCCAGAGGGATGGCTATGCCCAGAGGACCCGTTGATGAAAGCTGTCATTCTGGCCGCCGGGGAGGGGACCAGGCTTCGTCCGTTCACCGTTTCCCGGCCGAAGGTCATGATCCCCATCGGCAACCGCCCCATCCTGGAATATGTCGTTCGCGCCTTGGCCGCCAACGGCATCACCGAGATAGTCCTGGTGGTGGGCTACATGAAGGAACGCATAATGTCCTTCTTCGGGAACGGCTCGCACTTCGGGGTCAGGATATCCTACGCCATCCAGGAGAAGCAGCTGGGCACCGCCCATGCCGCCCTGGCCGTCCGGGACCAGATCAAGGAGGACTTCATCATGGTGGCCGGTGACAACATCATCGACGCCCAGGTGATCTCCGACCTGCTGAAGCACAAGGGGGGCCTGGCCATGCTGGTCACCGATTCGGAGATGCCCTCCAAGTACGGGGTGGTGCAGATCGAGTCGGGCCGGGTGGTGGACATCGTCGAGAAGCCCGATAAGAAGGTGGGCAACATCATCAACACCGGCATTTACCGGCTCCCTCCCAGCATATTCGATCACCTGGAGAAGGGGGTCATGGCCGGAAAGTCCGGCATCACGCACGTCCTGCACAGCTGCATGCCCCGCCTCAAGATCGAGGCGGTGCGCTCCACCGGACGCTGGATGGACGCGGTGTACCCGTGGGACCTCATCCGCCTGAACGAGTACGCCTTCAACCTGTCCGGGCAGGAGACCTCCGGGACCATCGAATCTGGCGTAACGATGCGCGGCCCGGTGTTCGTCGGCGCCGGCTCGAGGATCCGCGCCGGCTGCTACATCGAAGGGCCGGTGTCCATCGGCGAAGGGTGCGAGATCGGTCCCTACGTGACGATATTCCCCACCACCAGCATCGGGAACGGGGTGCACGTCGCTCCTTACACCTACATCAACAATTCCATGATCATGAACAATGTGTCCATCGGATCGCACGCCCACATCTCCCGGGCGGTCATCGACGACGGATGCCGCATCATGACCGGTTTCTCCGCCCCCTCCGGCCTGGCCCAGGTCAGGGTGGAGGACGACTTCTTCAAGGTGGAGAAGGCCGGGAGCATGGTCGGGGAGTTCACCCAGATAGGTCCCAAGGTGGTTCTTTCCGCCGGCACCATCGTGGGGGCCAATTCGCGCGTGGGCGACGGGGCCAAGGTCAGCGGTACCCTCGAAGACAGGAGCATAGTGGTCTGATGTGCGGCATAGTCGGATATTCTGGCCACCGCCGGGCCTCGGAAGTGCTGATGGACGGCCTGAAGCGTTTGGAATATCGAGGATACGATTCCGCGGGCATCGCCATGGTGGAGGACGGACGCCTGGTGCTGCTGAAAAGGCAGGGGGAGCTGGAGGTCCTTCAGAAGGCGCTGCCCAAGTTCGAGGGGCGCACCGGCATAGGGCACACCCGCTGGGCCACCTGCGGACGCCCCTCCGACCGCAACGCCCATCCGTTCGTGTCCTGCGATGGCAAACTGGCCATCGTTCACAACGGCATCATCGAGAACTATTCCGCCCTGCGCGAGCGGTTGGAATCGGAAGGGCATCATTTCACCTCCGAGACGGACACCGAGGTGGTCGTGCATCTAATGGAGACGCATTACGCGGGCGATCTGCGCCAAGCCCTGGCCGACACCGTCCGGGAGATCCAGGGGACCTACGCCATCGCCGCAGTGCTGGAAGGAAGCCCGGAGATCGCCGCCGCCCGGAAGGAGAACCCGCTGGTGGTGGGCCTGGGGGTCAAGGAGAACTTTTTAGCCTCGGACGTCACGGCCCTGCTCAGCTACACCAACCAGGTGCTCTACATCATGGACGGGGAGACCGTGTCGCTGACCCCGAACGGGGTGGCGGTCTACGGTCACGACGGGGCGATGGTGAAGAGAGAACCGTCGGTGGTCACCTGGTCCGCCGAGGACGCCCAGAAGGGCGGTTTCGAACACTTCATGCTCAAGGAGATATTCGAGGGTCCGAACGCCATACACAACACTCTGCTCGGCGCTCTGGACCTCATCGAGAACGGGGAGGTCCTACCGCGCACGGACTTCCCGTCGGTGAAGCTGGTGGCCTGCGGTTCGTCCTTCCACGCGGCCATGGTGGGCAAGTACGCCATGGAGGAGTTCTCCGGGGTGCCCACCACCCTGGAGCTGGCGTCCGAGTATCGCTATTCGCCGGGAGCCCGCGAGGCGCCCCTGGTCATCCTCATAACCCAGAGCGGGGAGACCGCTGACACGCTGGCGGCGGCCAGGGAAGCCAGGCGCCGGGGGTGCCGGACATTGGCCGTGACGAACGTGGTCGGCTCGACCATCACCAGGGAGGTGGACGAGGTGCTGTACACCAGGGCCGGTCCGGAGATCGGGGTGGCGGCGACCAAGACGTTCCTGACCCAGCTACTGGCCATGTATCTGGTGGCCATACGCATCGGCTACGGCAACGGCACGCTCAGCCACGATTCCATGCGCAGCGCCCTATCCTCGCTGAGGCAATCCTCCAACATGGTGCAGTCGGTGCTGAACCACATCCACGACATCGAGGAGGCCAGCAAGATGATAGACCAGGCCCGCCACTGCTTCTTCATCGGGCGGAACATTAACTACCCGACCATGCTGGAAGGGGCCCTGAAGCTGAAGGAGATCTCCTACATCCACGCCGAGGGCTTCGCCGCCGGGGAACTGAAGCACGGTCCGCTGGCGCTTTTGGACTCCACCACCCCGGTGATCGCCGTGGCGATAAAGGGCGACCACACCTACGAGAAGATGCTGGCGAACATATCGGAGGTGGCCGCCCGGGACAGCCCGGTGCTGGGCGTGGGTCTGGAGGGGGACACCGATCTGTCCAGGCTGTGCGAGCGGATGATCTGCGTCCCACCGGTCAAACCGGTCTTCTCGCCGATACCGGTCACCGTAGGGTTGCAAGCCCTCTCGTACTACGTGGCCAAACGCCGCGGGTGCTCCATCGACAAACCCAAGAACCTGGCCAAGAGCGTCACCGTGGAGTGATCATACCAGCTTCTCCGGGCAGGAGTCGCGGCGGGAGCAGCCGGCGCACTTGCCCGGGCGGTTGTGGTTGCGGTGCACCTCGCCGCTGCGCATCAGCCCGCGCATCTCCTCCAGCTTCTCCATGAGCATCCTTTCCAGTTCCGGATCGAACTCGATCTCGTGCTCCTCGGTCCCGTAGCGCAGAAGCCCGTAGGGAGGGCGTTTGCCCGAGGACTCCGCGATGAGCAGACAATAGGCCGCCACCTGAAGGATGTGCGAGAAGAGCGGGCCCTTCGGCGTCCGCCCGGTCTTCAGGTCCCCCGGGATCAGCTGGCCGTCTATCTCCAGCACGAAGTCCGGCCGACCGCTCAGTCCGTAACGCTCCGAGAGGTAGAGGGGCGAACCGTCCGTCCCCACGTAATGGATCTCCCCCTCCAAGCCTTCCAGGTTCTTCCTTTCCTCGGCCTTCTGAGATGCGGATAGGGATAGATAGAGGGCGACCGAGGCGGCGATGAGCCATAGCAGCGCCAGGGCCTCCAGGATCATGGAGACCATGGGATCGGCCCGCATCAGGTTGCCGATGTTCATGGCCACCACCATTAATACAAGTCCAACGATGGCCACTATCTGCATACGCCGCACCTGGATGATGGCCCTTCCCCGCTGCGCCGAGAGGTACAGCATGGCGATGACCGCCAGGAACCAGATGATGCTCAGCAATGGCAATATCCAGCTGATGTCCGCGCTGCCGGCGGCCCGCATCAGGGAGATGCCGGTGACGGCCAGGACGGTCGCCACCAGGGAGAAGAGGAAGACCATGCGCTCCCAGTCCCAGGCCTTCTGCTCTATGCTCCGTATGCGCCGATACTCCTCGGCCTTGTCGCGGTGGGCGAGGTCCCCCTGCTCCTGCTCGGGGGTATGCGATTGGGACTGCCGCCCCAACCACCAGCTGAGCGGGCAATAGCCGTACCGCTCCAAATCGCTGGCGGAAATGACATCGCCCCGGTCCATGGACTAAAATAATGATGATAGATATTTAATGTGTTCAGCCCGGCCTCAATCCACCGGTCGGCAGTTCAGCCTGGTCAGCGACGAGTCGGTTATGTAGATGCCGTCCTCCATGGTTATCTCGTCGACGAACCCGAACCAGTAGACCACCAGCCCCTGTCCGAACAGTCCCACGTAAGGCGACAGCTGCTTCCGTGTGTTCTTGTTGACCTCCACGAAATCGCCGAAGGAGGCCTTGGACTCGATCCAGTTTATCTTCCAGCCGTTGACCACTATGGGCTTGTCCAGCAGGGCGTCGGGGGTCTTCTCGAAATTGCCGCGCAGGTCCTTCTCCGTGCGGTAGGTGATCCCTTGGCTGTCCAACCAGTCCTGCAGGTTCTTCTCGCCCCACTGCCCGCGCAGCTTCTGCCTCTGGTCCCCTTCGGGGGAATTGATGATGTCGGCGGCGGTTATCTCCTCGATCTGGCGGCGCAGCTCCTTGTCCGTGATCGAATCGGGGTTGCGCACCAAAGCCCAGTATTGCTTGTTGGACCGTCCTGACTCATTGAAAAGTATCAGGCCGGTGAGCACTGGTGAAAATTCGTAGCGGCGGGCTATCTCCAGCAAGGTCTCTCCGCTCCGCCAGGACCTGAGCAGCCTCGGCGCGTCGCGTTTGATCTTGTAATGCTTCTTTATGCACTCTCTTTGGTGCCTCTGGGTGTATATGACGGTGAGAAGCTCGCGGTCCAGACTAAGTTCCTTGGATAGCGCGTCGATATCAGAGGGTTCCTTCAATCGGTCGTACAGGTATTTGAAATCCTCATTCTTCATCCATTTCAACCTTGACGCCTTTCGTAGCCGGGGGATGATATTTAATGCTTGTGAACTAGGCCGACGCCCGCGACGAGTTCGTAGCGGCTCGATAGATTGAAATTTCCGAATTCCATGTACAACACCCAGTGGGATGGATCCCTTTGGAGGATTAAGATGGACCTGAACGATTTCCTGGCATCCGAGAACGGCCCGCCCTGGCTTCCAGCCAGTGTCGCGGAGGCCCGCAAACTGGTCTACATTGGACAGCTCTTCGCCCTGATATTCGCGCTGATAGCCCTGCTGGTAGGGGTAATATCCATAATCACCGGAAATATCGGTGGAGGGATACCCTCCCTGGTCTCCGCTGGATTGGGCATAGTGCTCCTGTTCATGCTGAAGAGCCAGGTCTTCGCCAATCTCGACCAGGGAAGGTTCAAGCAGGCCAGCGATTCCCTGCTCATCTGGACCATCGTGGGCTTCTTCGTTTACGTCGTTCCGGGACTGATCATGCTCTTCGGCTTCCTGAAGCTGCAGGACATATTCCAGCCGCAGTACCAGCAGTACCAGGCCCAGCAGTACCAGGTGGCCCAGGAGCCGCCTCAGCAGGCCCCGCCCGCTCCTCAACCGGCTCCTGCTCAGCCCGCGCCTGCCCCAGAGCAGCCCGCCCCCGCTCCGGCCGAGCACAAGGAAAAGAAGGTGGAGATGGCCAAATGCCGCAAGTGCGGGGTCAACTTTCCGGCCTTCATGCACAACTGCCCGAACTGCAACGAGCCCAGGCACTAAGCCTGGAAAACCACTTTCCCATCCTTTTCAATTTTTAAGATCCGGTGATAGGGTATCCGTCCCTGGCCTACCGTGAAGAACGATCTGCCGAGCTCCGCGATTTCCTCGCCGTTGATCATCGCCAGATCATCCGGCCCTCCACGGTGGACATAGGTGACCACGGTCCCGCTCAGCCCTCCCTCGCCCCATTTCAATCGATTGAGGACCTGCAGGGGATAGCTCATGCTCGACCATCGGAAGGAACGGTCAAAAGGTTTTTGCCTCCCCAGAGCTGAATCGGTATTATGAGCAGGACGGAGGTCGAAGGTCAACTGGTGGACGTGGTCAACGGGAAGATCGCTCCCAGCCGGGTGGTCATGGAGGACGGCAAGTTCACCGAGATTGTTCCCTTGGCCGAGGCGCCGAACAGATTCCTGCTGCCCGGTCTCATCGATTCGCATATACACATCGAATCGTCCCAGCTGTGCCCGTCGCGCTTCGCCGAGGCGGCCGTGCCGCATGGCACCACCGCCATCGTATCGGACCCCCACGAGATAGCCAACGTGCTGGGCATGAAGGGAATCGAACTAATGCTGGAGGACGCTTCGTCAGTTCCTCTGCGCATATTCCTGACCGCCCCCTCCTGCGTTCCCGCCACCCAGTACGAAAGGTCCGGGGCGACCATAAGCGTCCCCGAGATCGAGTCCATGCTCAAGGACCCCCGCTTCGTCGGGCTAGGCGAGGTCATGGACGTCCAGGGCGTGCTCAACGACGATCCGCGCATCATATCCAAGATCAAGGCGGCCAAGGCCTACTGGAAAGGTATCGACGGGCATTGCCCCGGCCTGGTCGGCAAGGACCTGGTGAAGTACATCAACGCCGGGATCCGCACGGACCACGAGAGCATGACCGCCGACGAGGCGGAGGAGAAGTACTTCCTGGGCATGTGGATACAGGTCAGGGAGGGCAGCGCTTCCCGGGACCTGCGCACCCTGATGCCATTCGCGAAAACGCACGAGTGCATGCTGGTCTCCGACGATCTCCGGGCGAGGGACCTGGTGAACGGCCATCTCAACGTTCTGCTGAGGAAGGCCGTGGCCCTGGGCATGCCGCCCATGCACGCCATCCGCGCGGTGACGGCCTGGCCGGCCTGGCATTACAACCTGCCCGGCGGCAGCGTGGCCGAGGGGCGAACCGCCGACCTGGTGGTGGTGGAGGACCTGCGCGATTTCAAGGTCCAGCAGGTGTACATCGGCGGAAAGCTGGTGGCCGAGGACGGCGCGCCTCTCTTTTTGGCGGAACCCAGAACGAACGGCCTGAGGATCGTGCCCCGGAACCTGGTCGCCGCGGACCTGCTGCTGAGGGCGGAAGGGGAGAGGACGTCTGCCAGGGTCATCGAGGCCTTCCCGGACCGCATCGAGAGCGGTTCCCTGGTCACCGAGCTGCCGATAAGGGAAGGGGCGGTGAAAGCGCTGCCGGAGCAGGACGTGCTGCATCTGGCGCTGGTGAACCGCTACGATGATGTACCGCCGGTCCTGGGCTTCATCAAAGGCTTCGGTCTGCGGCGGGGGGCGATGGCCACCAGTGTGGCGCACGATTGCCATCACATCCTGGCCGTGGGGGCGTCACCGGAAGAAATGTCCAGGGCGATCAATGTCGTCTCGCGGTCCGGGGGGTTCGCGGTGTGCGACGGCGGCGAAATATCCGCACTGCCGCTGGAGGTGGCCGGTCTCATGAGCACCGCCCCGGCCAGGGTGGTGGCGCAGAAGGAGAACGAGCTGGTGGATCGCCTTACAAGCATGGGCTGCCGTCTGCCGGCGCCCTTCATGACCCTCTCCTTCCAGTCGCTGCTGGTCGTTCCGGAACTGAAGATCGGCGACCGCGGCCTTTTCGACACCAGGCGGATGGAGTTCGTGTCGGCCATCCTCTGAACGGCAAACGTTATTTCTCCGCACCGCGGTCGAGGTGCTCAGCGGAGTTGGCCTGATGGAGAAAGTGGAAAGCTTCAAGTGCCGTATACTGACCTGGGACGAGATCGCGCGGTGGACCGAGGCGGTGGCCTACGACATCGCTGACAATGGCTTCCGGCCGACCGTGGTGATCGGTCTGACCCGGGGCGGCTGGGTCCCAGCCCGGGTGATCTGCGACCACCTGCAGGTGAAGAAGCTCTACGCGGTCAAGACGGAGCATTGGGGCGTCACGGCCAACCACGACGGCAAGGCTCTGCTCACTCAGGAGCTGAACGCCAGCATAGAGGGCGAGTCGGTGCTCATCGTCGACGACATCACCGATACCGGGGAAAGCCTGCTCCTGGCCGAGATGCACCTGAAGAAGATGGGCCCCAAGGAGGTGCGGACGGCCACGTTATTGCACATCACCCATTCCAAGAAGCAGCCCGACTATTACGAGGTCGAGGTCCCCGAGGAGGACTGGACCTGGTTCATTTTCCCGTGGAACCTGCACGAGGACCTACGCACGATATTGCCGAAGACCCTCTACCAGCCGCAGACCGTGCTGGGGATCCAGAAGGGCTTCAAGGAGCAGTTCCAGATCGATGTCCCCGAGGACCTGGTGCGACGCACCATAAGGCACCTGGCGGCATCCGGGAAGATCAAGAAGAAAGGGGCCAAGTGGCAGAAGGCGGATCCCGGCGAAGCATTGCCTAGAAAGTGATCAGATCTCCACGTGCACATCCTCCCCCTCCAGGGAGACGATGTAGACGCGCAGGTCCCTGGCGCCGGCATGAGCCACCTTCCTTCCATCGCTTATGTCGAAGGCCGCGCCGTGCGCCGGGCAGATCACCGCGCCGTCCCTTACGGTCCCATAGATCAGGTCGAACCCGGCGTGCGAGCACTTGCCGTCCATGGCGAACAGCTTCCCCATGAACCGACCGACCACGTACTTGCGTCCATCGGCGACGAATCCCTTCAGCCGCCCTTCCTTGATGTCCGCATCCTTGCCGACCAGGACCTTCATGCCGGTCGAATCCCAACGCATGGGATATAATGACTGCCCTGGAAATCGCACAATTAATGAGCGACCAGGAGGATATCCGAGCTGAGCAGCATGTTGGAAAAGCTGAAGGAGAGCCTGGAGCGAAGCGATATCGTCCGTTTTGGCGAGTACCAGTATTTCGTTCACCCCATAACCGACGGCATCCCGGCCATGGACCCCCAGGTGCTGGACGAGGTGTTGGACCGCATATACGACCTCATGGACCTGGACGTCGATTATCTGGTGGGGGCGGAGGCCATGGCCATCCCGCTGATAGTGCCACTGTCGCTGATGACCGGCATTCCTTACAATGTCGTCCGCAAGAGAAAGTACGGGCTGCCGGGCGAGGTGAGCGTGCGCCAGACCACCGGCTACTCGGAGAAGGAGCTGTTCATAAACGGTCTCAAGAAAGGGGACCGGGTGATCGTGCTGGACGACGTGGTCAGCACCGGCGGTACGCTGCGGGCGATCGTTAAAGCGCTCAAGACCATGGGCGTGGACGTGCGGGACATAATCGTGGTGGTCAAGAAGACCGATGAGCTGGATGCTCTGGAGAGGGACATCGGTCAGAAGGTCCGAACCCTGGTCAGCGTGGAAGTGAGGGACGGCCGGGTCCGCGTCATTTGACCAGTCGCCTCTTCATCAGGTATATGGACGCCAGGAAGCAAACGGCGGTCAGGACGATGACGTATGCCGCGCCTATCGCCACTTCCGTCGTCAGCATGTTGTAGAAGAGGTCCCTGGCGATGTTGGATTCGTGCGTCAGCGGTAGTACCAAAGCAAGCTGCTGACCCCATTCCGGCAGCACGCTCAGCGGGAAGAAGGTCCCGCTGAACAGGAACATCGGCGTGATGAGCAAAAAGAACGGGTAATTGAAAGGGTCCATGTTCGGGACTATGGCGGTAAAGAGCATGGCCAGCGCGGCGAACATCAGACCGCCCACTAAAGCGATGAGCGGTATCAGCAGCAATCCTGGAAGCTCCGCGTAACCGAAGGCAGCGATCACGCCCAACACGATGGTGGCGTCGATGAAGCTCTTGGTGGCCCCCCAGAGTATCTCGCCGGTTATGATGTCCTCCAGCGATAGCGGAGTTGCAAGTATCGCATCGAAGGTCTTCTGGTAATACATGCGAACGAACGAGGAGTAGGTGCATTCGAAGAACGCGCCGTACATGATGCTGATGGCCACGAGACCAGGGGCCAGGAACTTGATGTAATCCAGGCTCCTCCCGCCGTAGACGATATCGGCTTGGATGTGTGCGCCGAACCCCAGGCCCATGGCCACCAGGTACAGGATCGGTTCCAGGAACGGCGACAGGAAGTTGGTCTTCCAGGTGGTGAGGAAGACATCGCGGTTGCGCTTCAAGAGAGCGATGGATCGTCCGATATAAGGAGCCGCGGATCGTTCATCATGGCCCAGGCGATGATCAGGCGGCGCTTCATTCCGCCCGGGATCTCCTGTATCTTCTCGTCCTTCTTCTCGGACAGCTGCATGAACTCCAGGAGACGGTCAGCGCGCTCTTCGAGCACCTCTCTGGGAAGGCCGAAGTACCGTCCGTATACGGTCAGGTTCCTGCGCACGGTGAAGTCGGGGTCCAGGTTGTTTTCTTGGGGCGCCACGCCGATGACGGCCTTGATGTCCCTGGAGCTGCTGTTGACCTCCATTCCCAGGACCTCGAGCTTCTCGGACGTGATAGGGCTGGCGCAACGGATCATGCGCATGATGGTGCTCTTCCCCGCCCCGTTCGGGCCGAGAAAGCCGAAGCACTCGCCCTCCTCGATCTGGAAGTCGACGGCGTCCACTGCCCTGAGTTCGTCGAAAACCTTGGTCAGCTTCTCCCCGCGCACGGCTGGCATGAGCGGCCTGCTGTCAATTTCCATATATTAAGCAGGAACGCCGGTCAGCCTGATTGCAGCCGCATGCCTATTCATCCGTCATTCAGCTGGGAAAGCGTGCCTGGCGCGGACCTTCTCCTGCTTCTCTACTTCACCCTCTTCGGCATGGGCCTCGGGGCGTTGTCAGGACTGGCGCCGGGCATTCACGTGAACACTCTGGCGGTATTGCTGATAATGAGCGTGCCGTCGCTGGCGCCCTTTCTGGATGACATATGCTCGTCGGTCGGATGCTCACTGTCTCCGGCCCTTCTGTTGGCATGCACGATACTGGCGGCGGCGATATGTCACTCCTTCCTGGACTACATTCCCTCGCTGATCATGGGCGTGCCGGATGAAACGGAATGCTTGTCCGTTCTGCCATCCCACCGTTTGCTGCTGGAGGGTAAAGGAATGAACGCCCTGCAGGCGGCTTCGCATGGTAGCCTGGTGGGGGCCTTGGTCGGTCTCATCATTCTTCTGCCGTTGCCCCTATGCCACGTCCAGATCACAGGCGTTCTGAACGGCGTGGCCCCGGCGATACCGTGGATGCTTCTGTTCGTCCCTTTCATACTGTTCTGGGCGGAGAGCGGGAAGGCCGATCCCATGGCCGAATTGGATATGAGGGACGGGCGTTCCACGCCGGCCGATCTCATATCTTTGAAGAGACACGTCCCGGTGCACGGCGACTCGGCCAGGGTCATCGGGAACGTGCATCGCCGCCACGGAAGATGGTACGTTCGAACGCCGCTGCAGTCATTTCGGATAGTCGGTCACGGCCTCCAGGAAGGGGACCGCACGCTCATAGGGAAATGGATGGTCCGCAAGGACAGGCTGCCGATAATCGGCTGGTCCGTTCTCCTGTTCATGCTCTCAGGCGTGCTGGGCGTCATGGCCATGGACGGCCTGGTTCCCGGTGAGGATATCTGGAAGGGGACGGAGGGCAACATGCTCATGCCCCTCTTCACCGGCCTCTTCGGCCTTCCGCTCCTCATCGGTTCCTCCCGCGGCAGAATGCCCGAGCAGGACGGGGAGGCGGATGTATTTCCCTCAACAGCGGGCGCGCTCAAGGGAACGCTCATGGGCGGGCTGGTCGGCTGGCTTCCCGGCGTCACCGCCACGGCCGGCGCCGTGCTGTCGACCATGCTCCCCCGCTCCCGCGGAGGTCCCGAGGAGTTCATATCGACCGTATCCGCCGTAGGAACGGGAGCGGCGGTGCTCGGCCTGGGAACGCTTTTACTGATAGGGAAAGGAAGAAGCGGCACGCTGCTGGCCATGCAGGAGGCCATGCCCTCCCTGTCCGTCACGGACATGCCTCCCCTTCTGCTCTGCATACTGTTCACCTCGCTCGTATCTTACGCCATGACCATGGGTTTGGGCAGAAAGCTATTGTTCAAGGCCCAGGGGCGGGACCTGACGAAATTGAACCAGGGCGCCCTGATCGGAATGGTCATCCTCTCGTTCGTACTAGCCGGCCCCGGCGGTCTGGTATTGCTGACGTTATCGACCATTCTCGGCATGGTCCCCGGAAAGATCGGCATAAGCAGGGTGCATCTGACCGGCTGCCTGCTTCTGCCGATCCTCCTCTATTACTTCGCCCCATTCATGCGATAGAAATCCCGTAGACGGTCCTGGCCAAGCTCGAAGGGCGATAAAAGCTCCCCGGCGGCTCGGAACAAGAGCTCCTCGTACCGCCCTACATCGTACTCTTCATCCCCTTCCAGGAACTGCGCCACCTTGACCTCCTTGCCCTTGATCATGATGAACTCCACGGCCTCTCCGGGCGGCGTGCGGAAGCCCTGGTCCTCCAGCTGGCACAACGCACGGAACTGATCGTTCTTCTGCCGGTACTCGTTCAGCTCCCTGGTGATGCGCTTCGAAAGCACCAGCTTCTCCAGCGGCGTCTCCATGTTCCGAAGATCTTGGACGAACGAATCCAGTACGTCCAGCGCCTCCGGTATGCGGTGCCTGAAACCGTCGGCATCCTCGCCGAGCGCCAGGCGGTCCAGCATGCCCTGCTGCAGCTCCCTGGCCAGAGTGCAGGTGTCTCTCCGGCGCAGAGCGATGCCGCGCACTTTAAGCTCTCCGTCCTGGAAGGCGCCATAGTAACGGTTCAGAGCGCCTGCGCCGTTCGTAAGGTTCGGCAGGAACACTATCCACTTGTACTCCCCGTCCCAGACCAGCGGTATGCCCATGCGCTGCCCTATCTCCCTGCAGTACGCTTCGATATCTCCGTTCCCGGAAAGCCAAAGCGAATCGACTATCCCGTGCAGCACTTGGAATCCGCGGCGCTCGGCCACCTCCGCCGATCTCATCAATATCTCGCGGCCGTGGGCGGTTATCGATTCGTGACATTCTATGCGCCCGAAGCGGGCGTTTCGGTAACCGGTGTAACCGAAGCACGTCACCAGCACCCACTTGAGCACCTTGGCCTGCTGGTCGTAGATCTGACTTCTTCGTCCACCCTCTTTCTTCAGGCGCTTGAGCGATATCCGCCGGCGCACGATCGGCTCCAGTACTCTGCCTAACAGACCCTTGCGCTTGGAGCAGGTCCAGTAGCCCAGTCCAGGCACCGGTTCCCCGCTGTCCTGGCAACAGTCACAGTTCAGCGTCTCCGGAGAGATGTTGTGGCGGACCATGATGCTCGGGTAGAGGGACGTAAAGT
>JAKPZB010000039.1 GCA_029560215.1 Methanobacteriota archaeon
ATTGTCCGTGCAGGGCCGCCCAGATGATCTGGATCAGCGTGCCCAGGGCGAAGGTGTTTTCCGGCATCGTTTCCTACCTTCCCGTGGCGCCGACGGATCTCTGGATCTTGGCGGTGTTGGCCGGCCGGTTGCGGTTGAGCTCGCCCTGGCGGTTGACCTGGTTGACCGACTCGCGTTCCAGCTCCAGTTGCTGCTCCAGCATCATCCGGATCATGGAGGCGATCTCGTGGTTCTCGCGGGCCTGCTCCAGGGAGATGGCGTTCAGGAGCGCCATCTGCTCGGTGATGGAGGCCTCGCCGGTGCCGGCCGACATGGCCTCGTTGGCCGCCTCATACACGTCGAATTTGCCGAGGCGGTCCCGCTGGACCGAGCGGATGGACTCCAGCTGCTCCTGGAGCCGGTCGAGGTTGGAGACAAGAGTCTCGTGCCGGGTGATGAGCTCGTCCACGTAGCGGCGGTAGTCCGGGTTCTGCTCGTAGAGGGGATTGGCAGTCAGGTAGTCGATACTCTCCAGGTACTCGTAGTCCTCCGACCCCGGCAGCAGGTCGTAAAGCCGCTGGGCGTCGCCGTAGACGCTTTGGGCAGTGTTGAGGAGATTCGACCAGGAGACGTGGGAGACCTTCCGGTAGATGGAGTTGATGGTGCCGTAGTAACGGTTGAAGGTCTGCTGGTACTCCTGGAACTTCTGGATCTGGGTGCTCATCTTGCCCAGACTCTCGTTCCACTTGCCCATGTGCTGGAGGATCTGGGCAGCCCGCTGGGTGTAGGCGCCCGGATCGTGGAAAATGAAGGCGAACGACGGGGAGACAGAAAGCGACAGGATCAAGGGAAGTAGAAAACGTTTCATAACCCCTCCTAAACCAGGATCGGTTTGTTTTTCTTCAAACGGGCAGTGCGTTCCCGGCGCCCTTCGAGATACTCCGCCAGGGCCTGCAGCCGCTCGTCGCGGGTCCGGGTTCCCTGAGTTGCCCGGACGCAGGTCTCGACGGTCTCCCGGACGGCCCCACCGCACAGCTCCTTGACCTGCTCCCGGACGAACCGCTCCCTGGGATCGGTGGTGGCGAGCCAGTAGGTGTGCCAGTCTGTGAGCGGGCGCAGGATACGCCGCAGGCCGCCGCTCGACCAGTACAGGAATTCATGGTGCTCCGGCTTGAGCCGGTAAAACTGCTCCACGTGGTAGTCCGACATCTGGAAGACTTTGAAGGCCTCGTCGACGCCTTTCTGGCCGTTGAAGAAAAACGCCTGGCGGATATTTTCAACAATACCCTTCGACCAGGAGTTCTCCTCGCCCACCAGGTCTTTGATGGACTGGGTGACGATGCCCACCAGCAGGTTGTGGTGGCGGCCGGTGCGGCAGAGCAGTTCGATCCAGGCGGCCATCTCCGGGCTCTGGCGCAGGTAGAGGTGGGCCTCGTCGCAAAACAGGTACTTCGGGACGCCCTGCTTCTTCACGTCGGTCGCGTCGCCGTAGATCTTGGAGAAGATCGAGTAGACCATGGCCACCATCAGCGCCTCGTCCGACTCCCAGTCGGAGATGTCGAAGTAGCAATATTTGGCCAAGCGCAAAGTGTCCCGGCCTGAGTCGAAGATCTCCCCCTTGCGGCCGACCGTCCAGAGCCGGATGGCGTTGGCGATGGCGCTCCGACTGACCTTACGCTCCAGGGTGTTGGCCAGCAGGGTCAGCGGCGGCACCGGGCGTCCATCGGACTGGTTCCGGAGCAGCACCCGGTACTTTTCGAAGAAGAGCTCCAGACCCTGGCGAACGGTCCACTCCGTGTCCGGGTCCATGGTTCCGCCCACCATCAGCCGGAGCAACCCCAGGCAGAACGTGAGCTGGCTCTCCGGGACGGGGGCGTCCAAATCAGAAATGAGGAACGGGTTGAAGCGGAAGTCCACCTTGTCCCGGCCCACCTGCATGACGGCGGTGTCTTGGGGCATCTCCTCCCGCAGGAAGTCGAACAGCTCCACGAAGGAGCGCTTCAGGTCGATGACGTAGATGATTGGCTCTGTCACCAGCGCCGACATGAGCAGCTTGTTCACGGTGAAGGATTTTCCAGAACCCGTCGGCCCGGTGAGGCAAAGATGATGCGCTTTCTCACGGGGGGTGAACGGGTTGTAGGCGAAGACACCCTGGAGGCGGTCCTGGAAGTACTCCACCGGCTCCCGGTCGCCACCGTAGAGGGTGTAGGCCGACAGCAGGTCCCCCACGTTGGCCGTGGTGAGCAGGCTCTGGCGGAGGTAGAACCGCTCGTGCCCCGGGAAGATGGAGAAGAAGCCGTTCTTGAAGTTGTTTCGTTCCGGCAGCCCGGCCGAGCCGATCTCCTTGAGGAGGTTCTGCACCTTCATCACCCGGAGCTTCAGCTCGTCTTCGCTTCCGGCGTATACCACCATCGCGAAGTTCCACCAGACCGGCAGCTCCTTGTCGGACTCCACCCGCCGCTGGAAGTCGGCCACTTCGCCGACGTAAAGGCCCGCCGTCTTGTCCACGGCGGACAGGCTGGCGGCGATGTTCTTGTAGAAGTCCATCCGCTTCCAGAGCTTCTG
>JAKPZB010000066.1 GCA_029560215.1 Methanobacteriota archaeon
GCTAACCCTATTTGGGCATGCAGGGCGTTTCCGGCCTTCCCGGTGGTGCTGGCCACGGTCAGCGACAGTAACGGGAATAACAACATCATCACCGTGGCCCTGGTGCATATGTTCTCCTTCAACCCGCCGGTGCTCGGCATAGGCATATCCCCGGCCAGGCACAGCTACGAGATGCTGGAGGCTTCCGACGAATTCTCCATAAACATTCCCGGAAAGGAACTTGTGGAGGAGGTCCTCTACTGCGGTCAGCGTTCCGGCCGCGACGTCAACAAGTTCGAGGACTGCGGCTTCGAGCCCAGACCGGGCAAGAAGATCAGATCGGCGGTCATCGACGAGTGCGCGGTGAACCTGGAGTGCGTTAAGCGCCAGAGGATCGACGCCGGCGACCACGTCTGGTATCTTGGCGAGGTCGTCCACGCGGAGATGGCCAAGGAGGCCGACCGCGAGAGGTCCTTGATGTACTGGTCCGGAGAGTTCCGGGTCCTCGGCGACGTCATAAGGCGGCGCTGAGAAGATTTGTTATCGTCCGGATCCCGTAATCCGGGTGCTATTCTGATCAGCATGGACGACAAGGTTGATCTGGACCACCGCGGCCAAGCCCCTCAAGGTCCTAAGGCCCGATTGAGGGCTGTACGGCCTTAGTGAACGAGCCGAAGATGCGCACGCAGGAGGCGCTCTCGCCGAGCGCGGATAGCGCCTCGGCCACCTTCTGGTCCCGGGCGTCTCCGTCCAGGTCCAAATAGAACACGTACTCCCAGGTCCGGCCGTGCCAGGGACGGGATTCCAGTTTGGTTATGTTGACGTCGTGCGAGGCGAAGGCCTTCAGGCACTCGAAGAGCGCGCCCGGCTGGTTCTTTGTCGTGAAAGCAAGGGCGGTCTTGTTCCCCCTTTCGCTCGAAGCCTGGCGGGAGAGCACGAAGAAACGTGTGATGTTGTTCCTGACGCTCTGCACGTCCTCCATCAGCACCTTCATGCCGTAGGTTGAAGCGGCCCGGCGGGAGGCGATGGCGGCTTCCTCCCTCGACCCCCTTTCCTTGATCATGCGCACCGAGCCGGCGGTGTCGAACGCCGGCACCTTCTGCCATTCCGGGTGCGAGTTGAGGAGGTCGCGGCACTGCGCCAGGGCCTGGGGGTGGCTGTACACTATCTTGATATCGTCCAGCTCCGCCTCCGGATGCCCGATCAGGCAGTGGCGGATGTTCACCATGACCTCGCCCACCACCTTCAGGTCGCTGCGGAAGAGCAGGTCGTTGGCGGAGGTGACGCTGCCCTCGATGCTGTTCTCCACCGGGAGCATGCCCGCGTCGGCCCGGCCGGAGCGGACGGCGTCGAAGAGGTCCACGAACTCCGGGCATTCCAGGGTGACCGCCTCAGCGTTCCAGCTGAACACCGCGTCCTCGCTGTACGCTCCCTTCACCCCTTGGAACGCCACGATCATCTCAGCACCCGAACAGCTCCTCATGAACGGCCTTGGTGGCCTTCTCCAGATCTCCCTCGTCCACAGTGAAATGGTAGGCCACCAGCGAAGCCCCGGCGGATATCAGTCCCACGTTGACCCCCTCCTTGGCCACGGCCTTGAACACCCGGGACGCCAGCCCCTTGTGGTGGCCCAGCCCTTCGCCCACGATGCACATAAGGGCGAAGTTGGTATGGGTCTCCACCCGGGTCGCGCCGGATTCCGCCAGCACCTTCTGGGCCTTGGCCACGTCCTTCTTGTCCACCAGGAGCGCGATGCAGGTCAGGGAGGTCACCACGCTATAGATGTTGATCTCCGCCTTCCTCAGTATGGAGGCCACGTCGGCCAGCACGCCGAGCTTGTAACCGGTCCCCTCCCCGAAGACCTTCACCAGGGAGAGGTTCTTCATGCACGAGATCGATTTGATGCTCTTGTCCACGTTGCCGGTGCCGCCTATGGCCGTGCCAGGCGCCTCCGGCCGGAAGACGTTCTTCACCCGGATCTCGATGTTGCCGGAACGGGCCGGCTCCATGGTCATGGGATGGACCACCTTAGCTCCGAAGTAAGCCAGCTCGGCGGCCTCGTCGTAGCTCAGGCGGGGGATGGGTCTCGCCGACGGGACGATCTTGGGATCGACGCTCATGAAACCGTCCACGTCCTTCCAGATCTCCAACGACGACGCGCCCATGGCGTTGGCCACCGCGGCCGCGCTGTAATCGCTCCCGTTACGACCGAAGACGGTGACGCTCCCCTCCGGGGCGCGCCCGAAGAAGCCGGTGATCACCGGCGTCACCTCGTCCTGCAGCATCTTCATCATCTTCGGCCTGATGTTGGAACGGGTGGCCTCCATGTTGACCGTGGCCGTCCCGTAAAGACCGTCGGTGATGATGCCCAGTTCGTCGGCGTCCACCGGTCTGGCCTTGGCGCCCATCTCGTTGAGCAGGGCGGCCAGCATGATTACCGACAGACGTTCACCGAAGCACTGCACGTAATCCCGAATCCGGGGGTTCACCTCCTCGATGTAGCAGGAGCCGTAGAGCATGCGCTCCAGCTTGACCAGCTTGGCGACCAGCTCCTCCATTGCTTTCGCTTGACCCTTTTCCGTGCGCAGGGCGTCCTTGATCAGGTCGGTGTGCAATCTGGTGATGTCCTTGATGAAGGCGTCCACGTCCTCCTCGCTGCGCGTGCGAGAAATGAACTGGATCAGCATTTCGGTGACCCCGGTCACGGCGCTGAGCACGACCGCCTTCTTCTCCTTCTCGGCGATGATTATCTCGGCCACCTGGCGCATGCACTCCCCGGTCTTCAGGGACGAGCCTCCGAACTTCAGCACCTTCAGCTGCGCCACCTCCTCTTGATGATGGCCTTGGGCGTCTCGATGAGCGCCCGGTCCGCCTCCTCTCTGGTGAGCCCGGCGGCCAGGGCGATCTGCGTCGCCGTGGCCAGGTCGATCAGGTCGCCCGGCGAGTGGGCGTCGGTGTTGACCACCATGAGCGCCCCGGCCTGCTGCGCCATGCGGGCCACGTGCCCGTTGGTCTTGCAGTGCGATCCTCTGGAGGTGATCTCCAGCGCCACACCGTTGTCGCGGGCCGCCTGGGCCTCCTCCAATGATATGAATCCCGGGTGGGCCAGGATGTCCACCTCCGGGTTCATGACCGCCGCGTAGTTGGTGCCTTTCTCGACAGGCTCGCTGATCGTTTCACCGTGGATGACGATGAGCTCGGCCCCCAGCTTCCTGGCCTTGGACACCACCTCATCGATGCGCCGGGCGGGAACGTGGGTGATCTCCACCCCGGCCAGCACCTTCATGCCCCATTCCTCCGCCAGTTCGGCGTCGCGGCGTCCCTCGGATATCACCCGCTCCAGGTTGCTCAGGGAGGCGTGGTCGGTGAACGCCAGGTATTTGGTCCCTTTGACGAAGGCGCGGCGGGCCAGCTCGATGGGCAGCAGATCGCCGTCGCTGATCAGGGTGTGAGTGTGCAGTTCCGCCCTCATTTTCTCCTCTCCGCCAGTTTCCGGTACACGTCCGTCCACTCCACTTCCATGCCCTCTACCGCCACCATCAGGTGGTAGACGAGGTCGGCGACCTCCCATGATTGCTCGGCGGCCTGGTGGTCCTTGGCGGCCAGCATGACCTCTCCCGCCTCCTCGACCACCTTCTTCAGGCGCTTGTTCTCGTCGGCGAAGAGCTTGCAGGTGTAACTGTCCTCCTTGGGATTCGCCTGGCGGTCCCTGATCACCCGCAGCAGCTGTGGCAGCACGGCCACGGTTCCTTCGATGTCGCCATAGACAACCTCGTCGAAGCAGGACATCCGCTCCAGGTGGCAGGCCACCCCGGTCTGTTTCACTCGAACGAGCAGAGCATCGTTATCGCAGTCCAGCTGCATGGAGACGATCTCCTGGACGTGCCCGGAGGTCTCGCCCTTCTTCCACTGCTCCTTCCGGGAACGGGAGTAGAAATGGGTGAAGCCGGTCCTCAGCATGTCCCGGTACGCCTGCTCGTTGGCATAGGCCATCATCAGAACCTCGTTGGTCTCGAAATCCTGCACGATGACAGGAATGAGGCCGTCCTCGCCGAACTTAGGGCTGCTCATCTCACCTCAACTCCGTTGTCCCTGAGATACGATTTCACGTCCTTCACCGTACACTGCCCGTAGTGGAATATCGACGCGGCCAGGGCCGCCTCGGCCTTGGTCCCCTTCAGAACGTCCAGTATGTGCTTGGGGGAACCGCATCCTCCGGAAGCTATCACCGGTATGTTCACCGCCTCCGCCACCGCCTTGGTCATCGCTATATCGTAACCGTCCTTGGTGCCGTCGGCGTCCATGCTGGTGAGGAGTATCTCCCCGGCCCCCAGGTCCTCCACCTTCCGCGCCCACTGCACCATGTCCATCTTGGCGTCCTTGCGTCCGCCGTGAGTATAGACGGTCCATCCGCCGGCGTGACGCTTGGCGTCTATGGCCACCACGACGCATTGCGAGCCGAAGTCCTTGGCGCATTCGGATATGATCTCCGGTCGCTGCACGGCCACGGTGTTGATGGACACCTTGTCCGCCCCGGCGTTCAACGCCGCCCGCATGTCGTCCTTCTCCCGGATCCCGCCACCGACGGTAAGCGGAACAAAGAGGCGCTTGGCCGTTTCCTCCACTATCCCGAGCAAGGTCTTTCGCCCCTCGGCCGATGCGGAGATGTCCAGGAATACGATCTCGTCCGCCCCCTGCTTCTCGTACGCCTCCGCCATCTCCGGCGGGTACCCCACGTCCTTCAAGTCCAGGAACTTGATACCCTTGACCACCGCGCCGTTCTTGACGTCCAGGCAGGGAATTATTCGCTTGGTCAGGCTCATCCCTTGCTCACCTTAGGCCGGTCCTTGGTGCTCAGCTCGCTCCGGCGCGGAAGCACCGCCGATCTCAGCGCCTTGCCCAACGCCTTGAACGAGGCCTCCACGATGTGGTGCGTGTCGTATCCGCGGATGACCATGATGTGCAGGGTGATCCCGGAGGACATGGCGAAGCTGCGGAAGAAGTGGGCGTAGAGGTCGTCCGG